>CAZNLL010000025.1:0-35856 GCA_964573885.1 uncultured Desulfobacteraceae bacterium
GCGCCATTGTCCAGCTGGTCAACAAGATGATTGTGGATGCCCATAATCGAGGGGCTTCCGATATTCACATAGAGCCAAGACAGGGCAAGGCCAATGCCCAGATCAGAATCCGGGTGGACGGGGCCTGCCAGGTCTACCAGACCGTACCTTATACCTACAAAAGGGCCATTGTCTCCCGTCTTAAGATTATGTCCGACCTGGATATTGCCGAGAGACGTTTGCCCCAGGACGGCAAGATCAAGTTCAGAAGGTTCGCCCCCCTGGATATTGAACTCCGCGTGGCCACCATCCCCACCGCCGGTCAAAACGAAGATGTGGTTATGCGGATCCTGGCCGCAGGTGAGCCCATCCCTTTGCACAACATGGGTATGAGCGAGCGCAATTATGATGCCTTTATTGACATGGTCACCAAACCCTACGGGATCGTCCTGGTGGTGGGCCCTACAGGAAGCGGGAAGACAACCACCCTGCATGCGGCCTTGCACTATATCAACAGGCCCGAGACCAAGATATGGACGGCCGAAGACCCCGTGGAAATCACTCAGGAAGGCCTCCGCCAGGTCCAGGTGGCACCCAAGATCGGGTTTGATTTCGCTACGGCCATGCGGGCATTTCTAAGGGCGGATCCGGACGTGATTATGGTGGGCGAGATGCGTGATCACGAGACGGTCGCCACCGGCATTGAGGCCTCCCTCACCGGCCATCTGGTCTTCAGCACCCTGCACACGAACAGTGCCCCTGAGACCATTACCCGGCTCCTGGACATGGGCATGGACCCCTTTAATTTTGCTGATGCCCTTTTGGGCGTCCTGGCCCAGCGGCTGGTGAGGACCCTTTGTAAGGATTGCAAGGAGAAATATCATCCCTCAAGGGAGGAATATGACGCCCTGGTCAGGGCCTATGAAGGTGACTTCGAGGCCCTCGGTTTCGAGTATAATGACGACTTTGCGCTCTACCGGCCAGAAGGATGTCAGAAGTGTGCCAACACGGGCTATCGGGGCCGGACCGGAATCCACGAACTGCTTGTGGGCACGGATGACATGAAGTCCAAGATCCAGAACAAGGCCAGGATGGAGGAACTCAGAAAACAGGCCATCAATGATGGGATGACCACCCTCATGCAGGATGGTATCCGCAAGGTGTGTCTGGGCCAGACCGACCTCAAGCAGGTGAGGAAGGTGTGCATCAAGTAGCCTCCGTCCCTGAATCGCTCGAATTGATTTGTGGACGGTGATTAATCAGGTCCCGGCTTAAGGGTACATGCCGGGTTTGAAAAGCCCCGCCGTTTCTTCCATGCCGAACATGAGATTCATATTTTGAACCGCACTGCCGGCCTGGCCTTTGACCAGGTTGTCAATGAGGCTTACCACAATCAGTGTTTCCGTCCTCTCATCCACGTTCAGGGAGATATTGCAGTAATTGCTTCCCCTCACGTTGACGCTCACTTGGGGCTTTTCAGGGCCGAATACCCTGACGAAGGGCTCCTCCCGGTAAAAGTCCTGATAGGCCTCCTCCAGCTTTTTGAGATCTTGCCCCTGGCCGAGCCGGGCATAGATGGTGGTCAGGATGCCCCGGCACAGGGGCACCACATGAGGGGTAAAGGTGATCCTGGCCTCTTTCCCGCCCAGAAGTCCCAATTCCCGTTCAATTTCGTAGACATGCTGATGTCCCGATACCTTATAGGCATTCATGGCGTCATAGCGTGCAGGGTAGTGGAAGGCAGGGTTGGGGGCCTTGCCTGCACCGGAAACCCCGGTCTTTGCATCGCAGATGATGGTGTCTGGATCGACGATCGCGTGTTTTATGGCGGGAGCAAGTCCAAGGATGCAACTTACGGCGAAGCAGCCGGGATTGCCCACCAGGCTGGATCCGGAAATCTCTGCTCGGTGCAGTTCGGCCAATCCATAAACGGAGCCGGGGAGGAGTTCCGGGGAGGTATGGGCCTGGCTTCGACCGATCCTGGCCGCATATCCCTGATAGGTCTCAAGGTCGTTAAAGCGGAAGTCACCACTGTAATCAATGACTTTAGCCCCCTTTTTGAGCCAGGTGGAGGCCTGGGCCTGACCCACGCCATCCGGGGTGGCGAAAAAGACCACATGGAAATCATCGGGACAAAGGGGATCTTCCGGCGAAATCAGGGGGAGGTCACAGAAACCGGTCAGATGGGGGTAGAGGTCACTGATCGGCTTGCCCAGATCCTGCTTGTCCATCAGGGCCCGGATCTCAACATGGGGGTGAGCCTGAAGGAGTTCAATGGCGCCGCATCCGCCGTAACCGCCTGCTCCGATGATGCCCACTTTTATCTTGTCCATAAGAGGTCCTCACTCTTTGTAACGTTCTGGATTTTTGAAATAGGCCCGTTTCCAACTGCCCGGGCAGGCTATAAAGGTATCCTTACCTTGCGTTCTGTGTCCGTACCCGAATATTGGAAATCGTTTTCCCAGCATTTATAGTCCTAAATATTGAATCGAAAGTTAATAATATCCCCGTCTTTTACAATGTATTCCTTGCCTTCCAGGCGGAAGAGCCCGGCCTTTTTGGCCTCCTGAAAAGACCCACAATTCTTTAAATCGTCAAAAGAGAGCACCTCGGCCCTGATAAACCCCTTTTTCATGTCCGAGTGGACCGTGCCAGCGGCCTCCAGAGCGCTTGTGCCTGCCGGAATCGGCCAGGCCCGCACCTCGTCAGAGATGACCGTGAAAAAAGAGATGCGATCCAGGATCCTGTAAGAACTCCTGATCACCCGGTCGAGGGCCGATTCCTGCAGGTGGTAGGCCTCGATGAATTCTTCGGCCTCCTGGGCCGGCATGTCTCCAATTTCCATCTCCAGGCGCCCCCGGACCACGAGGCGTTCCGTATTCTCCGGCCGCCTGTTCCATGAAGGCAGGCTTTCATCCTCATCCCCGTTGTTTACGATCACGATCAGGGGCTTTGCCGAGAGAAAGGTGAACCCTCTTAGAACGGGCGCTGAGGCCAGTTCAGGATGGTTTCGCAGCGGTTCGCCTTGATCAAGGATGCCGTGGCAGGTCTCCAGCAGTGTTTGCTCCTCTTCTTCCGGCTTCTTCCCCCGTTTCCTGTCCAGGTCTATTCTTTCCCGTCGTTTTTCCACCACGGCAAGGTCGCTCAGGATCATCTCGTGTTCCAGGTCCCAGAAGTCCTGTTCCGGGGTGGGGGCCGGTCCCAAGGGGGCTTGAAAGTTCCTGACCACGTGGAGGAGGCCGTCGCAGACCCGGATCTGGTTCCACAGACCGCCCTCCCCCTTGGGGGCGGTAGCACCCGGTATATCAGAGGGGAGAAGGTATTCGATTTTTGCTGGGGTCGTCTTCTTGGGTTTGAGGACCCTGGTGAGGAACGTGAGCCGCTTATCGGGAACGGTGATGGTGGCTATCCTGGACTCGCCCCGGGGTGCGCCGTGCCCTTTTTCCTCTCCCCGGGCCCCGGTAAGGGCTGAAAAGACCGTGGACCTGCCCGACTGGGGGAGTCCTACAAGGCCCAGCTTCATGGTTTAGATAACACCCCCTTTTTTGACAAGCTCCGTGTCAGAAGTTATGGCTCAAAGACATCTTTTTCTGTGCCAACCAAGAGAGGTGGTGAAGTCTTTTCATCTTACCTCTACTCACCGAAATCCTGGATAAAATGACCACCATAAGAATGAAAGACGGGCCGGATCTTATCAGGATGGCGAGGGAAAATCAACAACCCCTGCTTCGGCGTGGGGGCCGGGTCAAATAAGCCCCCTCCGTTTTCTGAGGAGGACATAGATGGCCCCGGTTCCCCCGTCATAGGGTCGGGCCGTGGAAAAGGCCAGGACGATCTTTTTCACCCTTCCACGGGCCAGCCACACGGGGATTCTTTCTTTGAGCACGGGAATATGGTTCTGGGAATTGAGCCCCCTTCCGTGGATAACAAGGACGCATGCCAATTCCTTCCCATAGCTCTGCACCAGGAACTCCCTGATCTTGATTTTCGCTTCCTCTTTGGTAAGTCCGTGGAGGTCCACATGGTCCTGGACGGGAAACTGACCCCTTCTAAGCTTTTGCAGCCACTTGGGGCTCACGCCCTGCATAGCCCCCTCCATATATTCGTCACTGAAGGTGATATCCATATCCGCGGCGCCCTTGACCAGATCAGAGAGGTGGGTCATGGCCTCCAACTCGTCGTCGGGCGCGGGATGGGCGGGCCTCAGATTGACATTGGGCGAAGGGATCACTTTGGTCTTGGGATCCTTAAGGGGGGTCACGTCAGACATGGCATCCAGGAAATAGTGTGCGTCATCGGCACCCGTTTCGGAGAGGCGTGTTTCAGCGGTTTCGGTCTCCTTGTCCGCTTGATGCCTCTCTTTCATAAAGGTGGCCAGCTTCTCCAGGGGCTTGTTAAAGGCCTCAGGCCGCTTTTTGGGGCCCTTTGCCGGTCTTTTTTTTCTTTTTTTTCTCTGGGCCATATCTCAAGGTTCGTTTGGCCACATTAGGCCTTGAAATATAATATGTATCTATTATAACAAAAAAATAGACATGTGACACCGGTTTAGGCGCCCCACGAATCTGGGGGTAAGGATCCGGAAAGGTCAAAACAGGGAGCGTGTGATTTCAGGGGATTGAATATGGCAAGAGTGGACGACTACAAAAACGCGGTAAATCTGGCCAGGGATGCGTTGGCGGAGAAGAACCCCAAAAGGGTGGCGGACTTGAGCGGGGCCCGTTTTGAGACCGATCCCGGAGGGGGGGTGACCCTTACCCTTGATTTTTTGAACCGGGAGATGGCCGTGACCTGGCCTGACCTGGACTTTTCCATTAAAGGCTCCGAGGAGGAGGTTCCCATTCAACAGCAAGTCCTCCTCCTTCACTATCTCCTCGGCGCGCCGGAGGCGAAGGTCCAAGGGGACTGGATCGCCTACCAGGAAGTGCCCGACGGGAAATTCTACCTGGATGCCTTTCTTAGAAGGGCCAAGAACCCCTTGGTCCAGGGCTTTGGAAACCGCCCTGAACTACTCCTGGAACTGGCCAAGAAGGCCTATGGGGCTCGCCCCCTGGATCAGGGAGACGTTTCCGTGGAAGTCCAGGCCCTGCCCCTGGTTCCCGTGGCCTTGATACTCTGGAAAGGAGATGAGGAGTTTCCCCCGGAGGGCACCATCCTTTTCGACAGGAGTATATCCCTCATCCTGTCCGCAGAAGATATTGCCTGGCTCTCAGGCATGATCATTTATCCCCTCCTGGGCATGGCCCGTTGAGATTTCGGGCAAAGAGGCCCAGACAATCAAAGACCCGACGGCGAAGGAGAAAGACATGGAAGCAAAGGGACCCTTGGTGGGCGTAATTATGGGGAGCGCCTCCGATTCCCAGGTCATGGAGGGTTGCATGGATGTCCTTAAGGAGCTGGACATCCCCCATGAGGTTCGGATTCTCTCCGCTCACAGGACCCCGGATAAGACCAGAGAGTACGCCGAGTCTGCAGCGTCCCGCGGTGTGGAGGTCCTTATCGCCGGGGCCGGCTGGGCCGCCCATTTGGCTGGATGCGTGGCCGCCTACACACGGTTGCCCGTTATTGGCGTTCCCATAGACTCCTCACCCCTTAAGGGGCTGGACGCCCTTTTGTCCACGGTGCAGATGCCGGCCGGCATTCCGGTGGCCACGGTTGCCGTGGGCAAGGGAGGGGCCAAAAACGCAGCGGTCCTGGCCGCCCAGATCCTTGCCCTGAAACATCCCCCCATTGCGGAAAGGCTGGAGCAATACCGCAAGGGCCTCACCGAAAAGGCCCTGCAAGGGGCGGAGGCATGGGGCGGATAGTCTCCATAGGCACCCCGCGGTCCTTTCAGGAAGGCATTGAGAAAGCGGCCCGGCTCCTGTTGCAGGGGGGCCTGGTGGCCTATCCTACGGAATCTTTTTACGGGCTTGGGGCGGACAGCACCAGCGAAAAGGGGCTGGACCGCATTTTTTATCTAAAGGCCAGGGAACGGGACCGGCCTATCTTGATCCTTGTCCCCACAGAGGCGGACCTGGAGCGCTATGTGACCTTGGTCCCCGGCGTGGCCCGAAGGCTTATAAGGCGATTCTGGCCCGGCGGGCTCACCCTGGTCTTTGAGGCGAGGTCCGGGGTCTCTTCCCTGCTTACCGCCGGTACGGGGAAGATCGGCATCCGCCTCTCTTCCCATCCCGTGGCCGGGGCCCTGGCCAGGGCTGCAGGAATCCCTATTACGGGAACCAGTGCCAATATCTCGGGGATGCCTCCCTGCAGGAGCGCCCGAGAGGTGAAATCGGCCCTGGGCCGGGGGGTGGACATGATTCTGGACGGTGGTGACACGGCCGGGATCGCAGGGACCACGGTCCTGGATGTGACGGTGGATCCGCCTAGGATCCTGAGAGAAGGGATGATCCCCGAAAAGGACCTCAAGAGGTTTTACGGGAACTGAAGGGACCCCTAGTAATCCTTGGGGCGTTCTTTGACCTGAAAGGGGGTGTCGAAGGCCTGGGTGAGGGCCTGGAGCGCGGTGTCCAGGTACTGACCCTCGACCACACAGGATACACTGGACAGAGACGTGCTGATGGCCAGTGAAGATATCCCCACGGAGGCTATGGAAGAAAACATCATCCCGTGTATAAGGGGCCTCTCGCGCAGGTGGGGTCCGAAGACGGTAATGACGGCCACATCCGGGGTGTAAGAGAGCACCTTGGCGTCAATGTTGGGCCTGATGGATTCCAGGACCGAGAGGGTGCGATCCAGGTCCTTTTGGTCGATGATGATTGAGAAATTGCCGCAGTCGTCGATGTCGAAGCTCTCTACCAGGAATTCGATGTTGATGCCTTCTTCCCCCATGGTCCCCAGCACGGTGCCGGCGACGCTCACATGATCAGGCACGGACATGATTTTTACAAGGGCCCGGCCGTCGCTCTGCATGATCCCGCCGATCTTTACCTTGTCCATGGATCCACTCCCTGAGAAACACGTCTTCCGGGGCAGAGACCCTTACTCCCAGCTTCTTTGGTCCTCGATTTTCTTGTGGTGATCCGGAATGGTCCCCCGGGGGACCATCTGTACGGAGCCTCTGAGGGTGAGGAATTCCTTAATATCTCTCTCGATGCGACCCCGAAGCATCTCCGCTCTAGAGGAGGGCTCCTTCAACTCCACCACAAAGGTCATTTGGTCTTGATGGTCTTTGCGGGAAATGACCACCTGGTATTTGAAGATCTCGGGATACCGCGAAATCACTTCATCCACTTGCCAGGGGTGGATAAAGGCGCCTTTCACCTTGGTGGCCTGATCAATCCTTCCGAGGATCTTTTTCAGCCTGGGACCGGTTCGGCCGCAGGGGCAGGGGCCCACATCCATCAAGGCAAGATCCCCGGTGGCCATGCGGATCATGGGGTAGGCGGCGTTGAAGTTGGTGGCCACCACTTCGCCGGCCGTCCCCGGCGCCACTTGTTTGCCTGTTTGGGGATCCACCACTTCGACCACGACGTTTTCGGGCACATGCAGGCCGGTCATGTACGGGCATTCATACCCGATACAGCCCACAAACACGGTGCCGTAAATCTGCCGGACGGTCATTTCCAGCCTGTCTTGGATACGGGACCTGAGGGACTCGGGGAGCATCTCGGCCCCGACCACGGCCGTATCGAGGTGGATATCCCTTTTCAAATCCAACCCCATGGCCTCCGCCCTCTGGATCAGGGTCATGATAAAGCTGGGGGTCCCCATGAAACCCGTGATCTGGAGTTGTTCCATGATCTTGACCTGCATGAGGGTATTCCCCACCCCGGAGGGGATCACGGTGGCGCCTATCCGGTTCACTGCTTCGTCCAGCATAAAGGCCAAAGGCCACAAATGATAATTAAAGGCGTTGATAATCCGGTCCCCTCTCTTAAAGCCTGCACCACAAAGGGCCTCGGCCCAGGAGGTGTCCTTGTATTCCCTTTCTCCGGGCTGCCAGATAAGCCCGGGATTGACGTAAATGCGTCTTATTTGCCCGGGTTCTATGGTCTCGAATCCGCCAAAGGGGATGTCCCTCTTCTGGCGTTCCACCAGGTCGCTCATGCGGAGGATGGGGATTTTTTCCAGGTCCTCAAGGCCGGCCACGTGATGGGGTTCCAGTCCAGACGCGTTGAAGATCTCCCTGTAGGCCCCGGCGTGGTCAAAGGCGTTTCGGATGGTTTTAAGAAACCGCCTGTTGAGTTCTTCCTTGCGGTCTTCCCAGGCCATAGTTTCCCGATTCCGGTTCAAGAAGCGGTCTGTTTTGTTCTCGTGATCCATTCCGTCTCCTTTCTTGGGCCCGGAAGGCGCCCTACGCGTCACCTTTTCTCATGCCCTTCAGGATTTTTTCCGGGGTCACGGGCAGGTCTTTGCAGCGGTAGCCTGTGGCATGGTACACCGCCTCGGTAATGGCGGGCGCCGTGGGGGAGACGAGGCCTTCCCCCGCCTCTTTGGCGCCCATCGGTCCCTCCGGTTCATAGGTCTCGATACAGACCGATTCTCCGGGAGGCATGTCCATGGCATTGGGGATCTTATAGTCCAGAAAGGTGGTATTCAGGGTCTTGCCCTTTTCCATCACAAAATTCTCCGTGAGGGCGTATCCCAGACCCATGTGGATGGACCCTTCGAGCTGCCCTTCTACCGAGGTGGGGTTGATGACCGTTCCGCAGTCATGGGCGGTACACATCTTCTTAACCTCCACCAGGCCCGTCTCTTGGTCCACCTCCACCTCGGCGGTTTGGGCCCCGAAGCTGAAGGCGGGCGTGACCAGGCCCTTGCCCCTGGGGGTATAAGCCCCCCGTTCCACCAGGGGCTCTCCCCTGTTGGCCCTTTGTACGAGGGCGACGGCCTCTCCAAAAGAAAGGCTCCGGTCCGGTCTTCCCTTGGCCTGGACACGCCCGTCCTTGCATTCCATGTCATAGATGACATTGAGGTCAAAGCGGGCCGACAGGGCGCCAAAGAGGCGCGTCTTGATTTTTTGGGCCGCATCGATGACGGCGTTTCCCGCCATGAGGGTGACCCGGCTTCCCCAAGTACCTAGGTCCGCCTGGGGGGTGACCGCCGTGTCCGCCGCGGTCATCCGGATATCTTCCATTCTGAGCCCCAGCTCTTCGGCCAGGATCTGCTTGAGGACCGTATCCGAGCCCTGACCGATATCGGCGGCCATGGTAAGGAGGTGGACCGTCCCGTCTGCAAAGGCACGGATCTCCGCCGCGGAAAAGGGGAAGGACGTGTTAAACCAGTTGAAGACCCCGCCGGAAATGAAGCTGTAACACCCCACACCAATCCCCCGCCCGTCCTTGAGGCCCTTTCGTTTCCGTTTCCAGTTGCTTATTTTGGCCACTGCCTTGAGCGATTCAATGAATCCGCAACTGGAAATGGTGGCTACATCGGGGATAACGTCTCCGGAGACCATGGCATTTTTTATCCGCAGATCAATGGGATCAATGCCCAGCTCTTGGGCCGCCATATTCATCTGGCTTTCGGTGACAAAGAGGGATTGGGGCGCCCCGAAGCCGCGCATGGCACTGGCCGGAGGCTTATTGGTATAAACATGCCGGCCCAGGAAGCGGTAGTGGGGATATCGGTAAAGCATGGCTCCGAAATTACCGCACAAAAAGGTGGCCGTGGGACCCATGGCGTTGTACGCGCCGCCGTCGAGGAGAATACTCAAGTCCTTGGCCGTGAGGGTGCCGTCTTTCTTGAATCCCACTTTGGAATAAATGGTCATGGGATGCCTGCGCCTGCCCGAGGCGAGTTCCTCTTCCCGGGTCAGGGTGAATTTAACAGGGCGGCCCGTCTTTTTTGCCATGAAGGCTGCGCAGAATTCCCAGGGCCTGAGCTCCATCTTTCCCCCAAAACCGCCTCCCACATTGGGCTTAATGACCCGGATGTCATTTTCCCGCATACCCAGGGTGGATGCCAGGAGGCACTGGACGATATAAGGGGTCTGGGTGGAGGTCCAGAGGGTGATGCGCCCGTCAGGGTCGCACTGGGCCACGGTGGAGCAAGGCTCCAGATAGGCATGGCTCACCGCATGGACCGTGAAGGTGTCTTCCTGAATATAGTCCGCCTGGGAGAAACCCAGATCGATGTCTCCATAGGCGATCTTGCGGTTTACACTCACATTTCCCGGGCAAGCATCGTGGAGCACAGGGGCCCCCTTTTTGAGCGCTTCCTCCACCTCGAAGACCGGGGGGAGTTCCACATAATCCACACGAATGAGTTCCAGGGCCTCCCGGACCGTATCCCGATCAACAGCGGCAACGGCCGCCACTTCATCACCGATAAAACGGACCTTATCCACGGCCAGGGGGTATTCATCCTGGGTATCCGGAAAAAGGCGCCAGTTGCCGTATCGGATCTTGGGTGTATCCTCACCGGTGAGAACGCATTTGACCCCGGGCAGGGCGGCCGCCTTGCTTACATCAACGTGCACCAACCGGGCATGGGTCAGGGGGCTCCTTAAAAGGCCGCCGTAAAGCATGCCTGGAAGCTTGATATCATCCGTGTACAGGGCTGCACCTGTGGCCTTTGCCCGGGCGTCTGTTCTCGGGATCTCTTTTCCCACGATGGTAAAATCTGCCATGTTTCTTCCTCTTGGATACCCGTCCCCGTGTCTGAAACAGGGGCACGGGCCTCGGGTTTATGGCCTGGCCGCGCGCTTGTGGGCCGCTTCAATGGCCCTTTTTGTGAGGACCTCCACCATGCGTCTTCGGTAATCGGCGCTCGCCCTCATATCCGTGATAGGCCTGGCCCCTTTGGAGGCCTGAATCCCAGCCTCTGCCGCCAGGGCGGGGGTTATTTTCTCGCCCCTGACCAGGGCCTCCGCTTTTTTGGCGCGCATGGGACAGGGGGCAACCGCGCCAAGAACAATCTTGGCGTCTTTGCATACCCGCCCCTCCAGCAGGACCATGACTCCCACGGCCACGGCGGAGATATCCACCTTTCCCCTGGGGGAAATATGCTGATAGGAGGTGCCTGAATGGGGGGGCGGAAGGGGAACGACAAGGGAGGTGACCAACTCATCCGGCTCCAGGGCGGTTTGGCCGGGTCCCTTAAAGAATCGGTCCAGAGGAATACGTCTTCTCCCGCGGCCGCTGAAGACGTGCGCCTCCGCCCCCATGGCCATAAGGGTCGGGGCGTTGTCTGCCGAAGGGGCGGCATTACACAAGTTGGCGACCACGGTGGCCATGTTTCGCACCTGGACGGTGGCGGTGGATTGGGCTGCATAGGCGATGGCGGGGTAGTGTTTCAAGATGTCCGGGTGAGAGGCCACGTCGGCGAGCAGTGCGGTGGCTCCCAGGGTGAGTCCTTCCCTCTTATCAAAATTGATCCGGTCAAGATTCTTTATCCCCTTGAGTCCTATGACGGCAGTGGGCTTTATGTGGCCGAGGCGCATCTTTACCAGGAGGTCGGTCCCTCCGGCCATGACTCTGGCGCCCGGAGCCTTTTCACTCAGCATTTGCGAGGCCTCTTCAACGGTTGTGGGTGACAGGTACTCAAAGTGTGGTAGTGTCATGGTTTGACTTCTCCTCCCTACCCCTTCATGGTCCGGGCGGCGGCGGAAACGGCCTCCACGATCTTATTGTAGCCGGTACACCTGCACAGGTTCCCTGACAGGCCGGCCCTTATCTCCGCCTCTGTGGGGGCCGGGTTGCCCTGGATCAGATGGAGGGCCGACAACTCCATCCCCGGGGTACAGAAACCGCACTGGATGGCGCCTTTCTCTATGAAGGCCTCCTGGATGGGATGAAGGGATTCTCCAGAGGAGGCCAGGCCCTCTACGGTGGTAATCTCCCTGCCTTCCATCTCCAGGGCCAGGGTGAGACAGGAACACAGAGAGCGGCCGTCCACCAGGACTGTACAGGCCCCGCAGTCTCCGGTGCCGCATCCCAGTTTGGTACCGGTGAGGTTCAATTCCTCTCTGAGGACTTCGTTCAGGGTTTGCCACGGGTCAACGGCAACCCGGTAGGAATCCCCGTTTATCTTAAGTTCAATGACATGTTTCATGAGACTGACTCCTTTTGATAGGGCTTGCGGCTCAAGGTCGGATAACACACCGCCTGTGGGGCCGATTACTCGCAGAGGATGATGTCGTCCGGAAGGCGGTTGAGTCTTTTCATGCCTGTCGGCGTGACTACAAAGGTGTTTTCCACCCCCACGGCCCCTTGACCGGGAAATACGCACTTGGGCTCCAGGGCCATGACCATCCCCTCTTCCAACAGGGTCGGATTGTTTCGGCCTACAATGGGCCATTCGTCAATGTCCAGACCCACGCCATGACCGACGAAGGGCACCGCGTCTGGATATCCCATGAAACCCTGTTCAAGGTGGGCCTCTTTTACCATTTCCATGGCCACATGGTAGAGCTCCACTGTGGAGACACCGGGCCTTCCCATCCCGGCCAGGGCGTCTTGGATGTCCCTCATAACCTGATGGGCCCGATAAAGGTCTTCCGGAAGGCCTCCCAGGGCGTAAATCCGCGTTTGATCGGAGATATAGCCCTCCACATTGGCCGCATAGTCCACCAGGATGGGTTCATGGGGCCGGATTTCCACCTGGGCTGCACTCTGGGAATAAAAGGGACCCAATCCGCGCCCCCCTGTGGGACCCGGTGAATTGCTGGGTACCGCCCCGCTCGGGCCGGCCATGACCTGCCCGTAAAGGCATTCCCTATTAAAACCCCGGGTGCGGACAAAGCCCGGATGCCCTTTGATTCGATAGGCCCTTTCCAGGGAGGCCGCAAGCGCCAGTTCCGTGCGGGCTTCCTTCAGCATGGCCGGGACATCCCTGTACACCCCGTCGGCCATCTCGGCGGCCCTCGAGATGCACGAGAGCTCATAAGGGGATTTTATCATCCGAAGGCTACGGATGATGGGGGAGATGTCCACAAGTTCCATGCCCTTAAAGAAGGTCTCGTAAGCCTTATAGAATGCCGTGGGCAGGATGTCCAGCTCAAGGCCGATTCTTTGGGGCCGGCCTCCATGGTTGCTGATCAGGTCGGGAAGAGAGGAAAACCCCTGAAGTCTCACAATATGTGACAAGGGGGAATCCTCTTTCGCTCTCTCCAGGCTCTTGCGGACCATGAGAAGAGGATCCCCCGAGGCGGGGACCCAGACCTGGGCGTCCTGGTCGGTGCCGGACAGGTAATAGAGGTCCACTTTCTGGACCAGGAGGGCGCCGTCCAGCCTTCTAAGGGTCAGTTTCTCTTGAAATTGTCCAATGCGGCGGTCAATTTCGTTCTTCATGGCCCTGGAAGACACGGGTTAAAGGTCTTTGGGGTAAAGCGCTTGACTTATTCTCAAAAAATTCATTATATCAAAACCTCAACCGGTTTCCCACAAGGCAATACCATAAATCATCATGGCCGTAGGAGCAAGAAGCAATACAGCCCCTCCTGGTTAGGTGTACTATGAAAAGAGCGGCGTTGAATCCAGCGGAGATTCAGGAGTGCCAAAAAGAGATCAGAGATCTGCTTAAAAAGAGAAAAGCCATCCTCCTGGTGCATAACTACCAGCGGCCGGAGGTACAAGATATAGCGGATCTTTGCGGTGATTCCCTGGAACTTTCTATGAGGGCCTCCCGCACGGATGCGGAGGTGATCATCTTTTGTGGGGTCCATTTTATGGCTGAAACGGCTTCCATCCTCTGTCCGGACAAAAAGGTTCTCCTTCCTGTCCTTGAAGCCGGGTGTCCCATGGCGGAGATGATCACGGCGGAACAGCTCAGCAGAAAGAAAGAGGAAATGCCGGATGCCGTGGTCATCAGCTATGTGAACACCACGGCCCGGGTGAAGGCGGAAAGCGACCTGTGCTGCACCTCGGCAAACGCCATTCAAGTGGCCAATTCCGTGGATCCCGGACTTCCCATCTATATGACCCCGGACAAGAACCTGGCCCAGTGGACGAAGAAGAATACCAACCGGACCATTCAATACTGGGAGGGTTTCTGTCCTGTACACAACAATCTTCGCGTTGAACAGGTGAATCGGGTAAGAGAGGCCCATCCCCAAGCCCTTTTCCTGGCCCACCCGGAGTGTCCCCCCGAAGTGCTTGATCTTGCCGATGAGGTAAAGAGTACGTCGGGCATGATCTCTTTTGCCTCCGAGTCCGGGGCCGAGGCCTTCATCATCGGTACGGAAACAGGCATTCTCCATCCCTTATCCAAGGCCAATCCCCGTAAACATTTTTTCCCGGCCGATCCGAATATGGTCTGTATGGATATGAAGAAGACCGGGTTGAGGGAGGTCCTTGAGAGCTTAAAACGCCTGCAGCCGGAGGTGCGGGTTCCGGAAGAGGTCAGGATCAAGGCCAAGGCTGCAGTGGAGCGCATGCTGGCCGTGCCGTTGAAGGGATAAGAAAGGGCCGCTACTCGTTTTTTCCTTAATGGGCACCCACGGATCAAGCTCATGGAAAGGAGCCCATGCGTCAATCCTCTAGAGAAGTCAAAACCAACCTGGAATATTTGAGAAAACTATTTATCATGCCGGACTCGCCGGACAAATTCATAGAGTTCGGCCATGAGCTCTTGGAGATGATCCATGACTTCTTCCAGGAAAAGGGGGGCATACACAGCAGCATCACACTCCCCGAACTCAGCAGGATCTTTGACCAGACCGCCTTGCCCCAAAGCCCTAAACTGATCAAGGATGTGCTCACCGAAATAAAGACAAAGGTGATCGACCATTCCGTCAAGGTGGGCAGCCCTTCCTATATCGGGCACATGACGAGCGCCATACCCTATTTCATGATGCTCCTTGAAATGGTCATCGCAGCCCTCAATCAGAATCAGGTCAAGATCGAGACCGCCAAGGCCTCCAGCTTTGTGGAGAGAGAGCTTGTGGCGTGGCTCCATCGCCTGGTTTTTGAAAGAACGGGGATGTTCTATAAACGAAACATACAGAACCCGCGGGTGGCCCTGGGGAACGTGACCTCCGACGGGACCCTTGCCAATTTGACCGCCCTTCTGGTGGCCCGGGAAAAGGCCTTCCCCCCGGACGGCGATTTCACGGGCATACGCGCAGCCGGTGTGGACCGTGCTCTCAACCATTACGGGTACACGAAGGGTGTTGTCATTGTCTCCAACCGGGGCCATTACTCCATTAGAAAGGCCGCCAATGTCCTGGGAATAGGAGAGGAGAACATCCTTAACATCCCTGTGGATGACCACGACCGAATGGATTTGAAAAAACTTCGGAGGCGAATAAAGTCCCTCGATGGAGCCGGGGGCAAGGAAAGGACCAAGATCATTGCTATCGTGGGCATCGCGGGGACCACAGAGACCGGAAATATAGACAATCTTCAAGAGATGGAAAAGATCAGTCACCAGGTGGGGGCCCACTTTCATGTGGATGCCTGTTGGGGCGGCTCCGCGCTCCTGGTGGAGGATTACAGGCCTCTTTTCAAGGGCATCGAAAAGGCGGACTCCGTCACCATCGACGCCCATAAGCTCCTGTACTGTCCGATCAGCATGGGAATTGTCCTTTTCAGGAATGAAAGGGATCTCAATCTCATACGCCATTTCTCACAGTACATTATTCGAAGGAACTCGGTGGATACAGGACGGTTTACCATAGAAGGTTCGCGTCCTTTTGCCTGTTTGAAGCCGTGGGCCTCTTTGAAAATCATCGGCAGGGAGGGCTACGGTCTGCTTTTCAAAGAGGCCCGCAAGTCGACGGATACTTTGAAACAGATCCTGGATCAGTGCGGCAATTTCGAAACCCTGAATACACCGGAGCTCTTTATTTTGGCCTACCGGTTTGTGCCTGAAACCGTGAGGGCTCAACTCCAGGCATGGAGGGGCCTGAGCTCAAAGGGCGTGAAAAGGCTGGAAGCCAAGGCCTCTGAGCGGAAAATAAGGAAGGTGAATCATCTCATCAACGGCCTGAATATTAAACTTCACAAGGCCTTGAGAAGGGATGACACTACTTTTGTTTCCAGAACCACCCTTGAATCCACCCGATACCGGCCGCAGAATATCGTGGTCTTACGGGCGGTGCTGATCAATCCCCTGACGGACGAAGCGGTACTGAGGGAGATCGTGGATACCCAGAATCGCATCGGCTGCCAGATCTGGAAGGAATTTGAACCCGCCTACAGGCGGATGCTCAAAACCTTTGAGGAAAGACCTGAAGCCCCCTCCCATTTACCATAGGGCGCTCTCCTTTAGGCCCGAGCGGAATTCCCTCTATCCGCCCCCGTCCCTTTTCATTGTCTCCAGCTGTTCCGTGTACCAGTCTATCTGACGGCACACACCCCGGATAATTCTCACTTCCCTGGCCCGGAGGGGGAGCCTGCTGAGAAAACGGCGGATATTGAGCATCCAGTGCTCGGGGTTTTGGGGGTCTATGAAACCGATTTTAAGTAAAACATCTTTCAGGTGGGCATACATACCTTCGAGTTCAAAGGTGTTGGCAAGACGGGGGAGGGGCCTGGAGGCCTTTTCCCGGGCGGCCAAAAACATCTCATAGCACACGATCATGACGGCTTGAGCCAGATTCAGGGAAGAAAAGGACGCCGTGGGGATTCTGGCGATGGTGTGGCAGCGCCGGAGTTCGTCATTGGAAAGCCCGCGGTCTTCCGGGCCGAAGAGGATGGCCACCAGGTTATTTCGTGAGATGGGAACAAGGTCTTGTGCCAGCAGCCGGGGCCAGGTGAGGGCAGGCCTCCGGGTCCCGATACGGGCGGTGGTGCCCACCACATACCCGTAAGGCCCTAGGGCCTTGCTCAGGTCCTGGTGTTCTTCCATGTTTTCCACGATGTCGATAGAGGGTCCAGTGGCCATCTTGACCACACGGCAGAGATCGCAATTTTCAGGGCTGACCAGAACGAGCCGGTGGAGTCCCATGTTGTGCATGGCCCGGGCCACGGCACCGATATTCTCGGGAATCTGCGGTTTGACCAACACGATTCCCACCTGGTCAAGGTTGATTCTATTGCTCATCCTGCAAAATCCTGAGGATTTCGGCCGTGAGTTCCTCGCTGTCAAAGGAAAATATTACGGTCCCATGGTCCACGTCAAAGGAAAGAAGACTGCAGCCGTAATCAGTGGCTACCCGCTGGAGCAACTCCCTGAACCGGGCCGCCTCGGGATGATCCGGATTGTCCACCTCCGGTGGAAACATGTCGACCTCTATAAATCCGGGTGATACCATAAAACCTCCCAAGAAAAACAGGGACAAGATCGTCTTGAGTCCCAGACGGTTTACGGTTATCAGTGACCCCTCCAAAAAAGGATGATGCCCAGCAATAAGATGCCCGCACCCAGAAAGAAAACGGTCTCAAAGGAGAAGATGTCGATGACCAGCCCGGCCAGGAGTGGTCCCACCAGCATACCCACGCTGTGACCCAGGGCAAGGAGCCCCATAACCGAGCCCATGGCTTGACATCGCCTGCCTTCCACAACACCCAGGGCCATGATGGCGGGAAAGGATATGCCTCCTGCCAATCCAAAGATCCCATTGGCCAGCACAAGGTGCGCGAAAGAGAAGGCTTCATTGAGGTAAAGAAAGGAGGCCACCGCCACCACTCCCCCAAAGATGACCAGCCATTTCGGACCCAAACGGTCTGCCAGGTAACCCATGGGCGCCTGGAACAGGGCCGCCATAAAGACGTTAACCATGACAACAACGCCGATGGCGGAACTGGAAAGGCCGAGCCTCATACTGGCCAGGAAGGGCAAAAAAGTCCAGGTGATTCCGATACATGTGGTGAAACAGGTTCGAAAGGCAAAGAGGGAGAAAACGCCGGGTCGTTTCACCAGGCCCAGATAAGAGTGGGTTTGGGAGTCCCCCGAACCGCGTACCGGAGCCCCGGCCGGTTCCCGCGGGAGAAAAAGGAAACACAGGAAAAACCCCAGCAGGGCCAACCCGCCCATGGTGAGAAATGAGGCCTGGATATTGAAGGCGTCCTTGATCACGCCGCCCAGTATAGGGCCCAGGCTCAGGCCTCCATAAAGAGAGATGTTGAACAGGCCCATGATGCGGCCTTCTTTCTGGCTGGGTGTTATGAGTCCCACGTAGGCCTGGGCCACAGGGAGGATCATGGCCGATGCAAAACCCTGGGCCAGCCTGACAAAAACCAGGGTCTCCACATTATTTGAAATGGTGTAAACGAGGGAGAGGAAAAAGTAGAGGAAAAGCCCGGATGCGATAAAGGGCTTTTTCCCTTTTCGATCTGAAAGGCTTCCGAAATAGGGGACGAAAAGGCTTCTGGATAGGGAAAAGGCCCCGAAAATGAGGCCGATCTGAAAGGTGCCCGCTCCCAGTTCGTGGGCATAGACAGGAAGCAGGGGGGCCACAACGCCGGCGCCCACGGTGGTGACAAAGATGGCCGTAAAGAGGGTGACGAATATCTTTAGGTTAACAGACATGGTCCTGGACAGAAGGGTGGCCCCCGGGATCGCAAGGAGGGCCCACCAAAGGCCGTGAATCCTGGGCATTGCTTTGTGTCATTTGAGCCATAGTATTATGGTGGAAAAACTATAAACATTCCAGATCAAGGTCTTCTCCGAGCCTGGCTTTAAAAAAAACCAATAAAAATCAATAGGATAAAAAATCGCCCCCGGTGGCATGAAAAATGCATAAAACCCTGCCGCCGGGAAATGGTCGTCATTTAAAACAAGGGCGTCGCCGGAAGGGATTTTTGCTCAAGGGCCGGTAAGTGCGTTACAGGCCTTATTATAAAGATATGATGAGATTGCAACCCCAAAAAGCGTCTTTTGCCATTACCTTTTACGGCTCCGTGGCCCAGAAGGCCCTGTACGGGATGTCCGGGGCCATTGGTCTGGGCTGCCTGTTCCTCCTACTCCCCATGATAAGCACAGTGGTTTGCTCCAGCCTCCATCGGCAGGCCCAGGGGCTTTCACCCCTGACCCGGATAGAGCCGGTTCCTCCATCGGTCCGGGGCACCATCGGGCGCCTTTCCTCAGGGGAACCGGAAGAGGTTTCTAAACCTGTATCTTCTCCTGCCGTGAAGAATTCAGAAAAGGCCGCCGCACCAGATGTGGTCCCGCCTCTTGACAAGAAAGCTAGGGAATCCCTGTTTAAAGAGATCATCCTGGAGGCGTCTGCGAGGCACCAGGTGGACCCTGCCCTGGTCAAGGCCGTCATCATGGCGGAGTCAAGATATAATCCCAAGGCCTTATCCAAAAGGGGGGCCATGGGCCTGATGCAGTTGATGCCCGCCACGGCCCGGTCGTTGGGAGTGGTAGACGGCTTTGACCCTCACCAGAATATCAATGGCGGGGTGAGATACCTGAAAGGACTCTTGCGGAGATTTGATGGAGATGTGGGCCTTGCCCTGGCCGCTTATAACGCCGGGATAAGCAAGGTACTGGCTTATGAAGGGATTCCTCCATTCACCACCACCCGGCGCTATGTCCAGGATGTCCTCTCCTATTACCGGTTTTACAAGCGCGAGATGACCGGGTAACCCCGGCGGGGCTTGGTTATGAACCGGTCAACCTTTCCCCGTAGGTCTCTTGAATGGCCTGAACCAGCCGGGCCAGGGTCTGGTTTATGGGCGTGGGGATCCCCAGCTTCTTTCCTTCAGTGACGATAGCGCCGTTTATAAATCCCACTTCCGTGGGCCTTTTATGGAGAACATCCTGGAGCATTGAGGCGATATTCTCAGCCGTGGCATGACAGACCTCTGTCACCCGGGCCAGGGGGTCCGGGTAAGGAAGATGAATCTCCTTTTCCCGGGCAACGGCCACGGCCTCCTTTACCGCCCCTTCCATGACCGCACGGGTTCCTTCAAGGGCCGGTAACCGCCCGTTCTTTAGCCCGGTGATGGCGGTGAGGGCGTTTATCCCCACATTGATGATCAACTTTCCCCAGATGATATCTTCCACCTTTTCCACGGTGCGGCTGCTGAAACCCGCTTTGTTGAAAGCCTCCACAATTTTTTCCACCGGGCTGTCCGGGGGCCCTTTGGGCCCCACTATGGTCTCACCCTGACCGGCATGTCTCACATGCCCCTGGTCCAGGAGGGTGGCCCCTTCAGCGGTGACCCCGCCAAGGACTTTCCCTTTCCCCAGTTCCTCTTCCAGGATCTCGAAATTGCCGAGGCCGTTCTGTACCGTGAGTATCCACGAATCAGGGCCAAGCCGGCCCTTAAGTGCCTGCGCCGCTGAACGGGTCTGGTTGGCTTTGACACAGATCAAAACCACGTCGGGGAAAGGAGAAACCTCTCCTGTGGAGGCCTCAACCCCCACTGTGTAGTCTCCGGTAACGCCCTCCACGTGGATTCCGTGATCATTGATGAATCGAGCCCTTTCTTCCCGGTGATCAAGAAGGGTCACATGGTGACCCCCTTTGGTCAAACGGGCTGCAAAAAGGCATCCCATTGCCCCAGGACCAACAATTAAAAAGTTCACCGTCCACCTCCCGGTTTTTTCTCAAATGACAGTATGCTGGATCTTACACCTTGTCTGCTTCATCTGCCTTCATGGCGAAACTGTGTTCAGGGCCGGGAAAGGTCCCCTGTTCCACTTCCTGCCTGTACTGAATAAGGGCTTCTTTAATCTTGGGGCCCAGGTTAATATATTGCTTCACAAACTTTGGAGTAAAGCGTTCAAAGAGTCCAACCAGGTCATGATAGACCAGGACCTGGCCGTCGCAATCTTTACCTGCCCCGATGCCGATGGTGGGAACCCCTATCTCCCTGGTTATCCTGGCGGCAAGGAGATCGGGAATGCACTCCATGACGACCATGAAGACGCCTGCCTCCTCCAAATCCTTTGCAGATTGGAGCAGTTCCCTCGCACTGTCCGCATCTTTTCCCTGGACCTTGAAACCGCTTAGCTTGGTGGCCGTTTGAGGGGTTAGGCCGATGTGGGCGCAAACCGGGATGCCTGCATCCACAATGCCCTTGACTACCGGTGCCACTTCACTGCCTCCCTCAAGCTTGACACAATCGCAGCCTGCCTCCTTAATGAAACGGCCTGCGTTTTCTATGGCCTTTGCTATGCTTACCTGATAGGACATGAAGGGCATGTCCCCCAGAACAAAACCACGCTTGACCCCCCTGCGTACCGCCTTACAGTGATGGATCATCGCGTCCATGGTCACGGGTACCGTGGACTCATAACCGAGCATGACCATACCTAGGGAATCTCCTACAAGAATCGTGTCGATCCCGGCCTGATCCACCAGGGTGGCGGTGGGAAAATCGTAGGCCGTCAACATGGTGATCTTCTGACCCGTCTCTTTTTTGTGCTGCAAGTCGGCGATGGTAACCTTCTTCTGATCCATTTGACCCTCCTTTTTTTTGACCTGTAGGCCGGTGATAAACAAATAAAAAGGCCCTTCGGTGGAACCAAAAGGCCTTGTTTCGCCCATCAATGGATTGTTGGAGAGAAGCCGGGCCCTATCCCCGGCCTCCTCACAAAATACTTCCAGAGGTGCTGTGCCCGTCCCGGTCTGCCGTGTCCGGCGATCCAGGCGGTGCCACCATAAGAAAACTCATGGTTGATCATGTATTTTAAAGAGCAACCTCAGGCTAGATGTCCAAAGGTTATTCGGCTCACCTTGCCTTCCAGGCGTTATCTGTGTTTGTGAAATCTCTAACAAATCGTCTTATGCTTGTCAACAAAAACCCTCCCTGGATCCATTAAAGAGGGAGGAATCCTCTCCCGCCCTCCAGGGGCCGGGGACAGGCATTATCAGACATTTTAGGGTTGAACCGTAAGAGGACCTGTGTATAATGTTAGGGATTCAGGCCCGCAGGATCCCGGTTTCTTTTATCCCTTTGTTTTTCGGTCCCATAGGGAGGAATCTATGGCGCAGATAGACGCTTTTTTTAAGCTCATGAACGAGCAAGGCGCATCTGACCTTCACCTGGTGGCGGGCCAGCAACCCGTCCTGCGCATACAGGGTGACCTGGAGAGGGTCAAGTACAAAATCCTGGACGATGACACCTTAAAGAGCATGCTCTATGAGATCGCCCCGGAGAACAAGATAAAGGATTTCGAGGAAGCAGGGGATGTTGATTTCGCCTATGAGATTCCAGGCCTGGCCCGCTACCGGGCCAATTTTTTTCAGCAGAAATACGGCGTGGGCGCAGTCTTTAGAGAGATTCCTTCAGAGATCCTGACCTGTGAACAACTGGGTCTCCCTCCAGTGGTCAAGAGACTTTCCAGCCTGCCCAGAGGTTTGGTTTTGGTCACCGGCCCCACTGGAAGTGGAAAATCCACCACCCTGGCCGCCATCATTGACGAGGCGAACAAGACCCGGAGAGACCATATCCTAACCGTTGAGGATCCCATTGAATTTGTCCACAAGAGCGATAAAGCGGTGGTCAATCACAGGGAGGTGGGCATCCACACGCGCTCTTTTGCGGCGGCCCTCAGGGGGGCCTTAAGAGAAGACCCGGATATCATCCTCGTAGGGGAAATGCGCGATCTGGAGACCATCGCCCTCGCCATTGAGGCCTCGGCAACAGGTCACCTGGTTTTCGGCACCCTCCATACCACGAGTGCAGCAAAGACCGTAGACAGGGTTATTGAGGTCTTCCCGGTCAATCAGCAGGAACAGATCAGGAACACCCTCGCCGACGGCCTTCGGGCGGTGGTGGCCCAGAATCTCTTCAGGCGTATTGACCGCAAGGGCCGTGTGGCCGCCCTGGAGATTATGATAGCCACCCCTGCGGTTCGAAATCTCATCCGGGAAGGAAAGACCTTTCAGATCCCCTCCATGCTCCAGACAGGAAAGAAGTACGGCATGCAGGGTTTGGACGACGCCATTATGAACCTCCTCAACAAGAAGATGATCAGCGCGGAGGAGGCCTATTCCAAGGCCAATGACAAGGCCAGATTTATGCCTTTTCTGAAAAGTGTGCCTGCCGACTTTACAGAGGTGTAAGAGGGAGGGCCCTTATGAGAAAGCAACAGATTGATTACATCCTCACCAACATGCTGGAGTCCTATGACAGTGTGTCGGATCTCAATATTACGGTGGATAAACCCTTCCAGGTGGAATCATCCGGCCGCTTACTGCCGGTTTCCCTCAAGCCGGCCATTGACAGGCTGACCCCTTTCCAGACAGAGGTCTTTGCCCTCAATCTCATTGACGGGGATAGGCGGCTGACCAGGACCCTCCTTACAGAAGGCTCCTGCGATTCCTCTTACCAGCTCGCCGGTAAGGCCCGTTTCAGGGTCAATGTGTTTTCCCAGAAGGGCTGCTATTCAACCGTCATGAGGCAGTTGGCCACCAGGGTTCCCACCATCGAAGAGCTGAATCTTCCCAGGGCCTTTTTCAAGATCACCCATGAGAGGAACGGAATCATCCTGGTGACGGGGGCAACGGGGTCGGGTAAATCCACCTCCCTGGCGGCGGTTTTGAATGAAATCAATGAAAAAGATTCCGTCCACGTGGTCACCCTGGAAGATCCCGTGGAATATGTCCACTCCCAGAAGAAGGCCACCTTTAATCAGCGGGAGTTGGGGATTGATTTCGACTCTTTTGCATCGGGGCTGCGGGCGGCCCTGCGGCAGGCCCCCAAAGTGATCCTGGTGGGGGAGATGAGGGACCGGGAGACCGTGGAGATCGGTCTCAGTGCTGCAGAGACAGGCCACCTTGTCCTGAGCACCCTTCATACGGTTGACTCAGGGCAGACCATCAACAGGATCATCGGCATGTTCGACCAGGAGGAGGAAAAACAGATTCGGATCAGGCTTGCAGATACGGTAAGGTGGATTGTATGCCAGCGGCTCTTGCCAAAGGAGGGCGGAGGCCGGGTGGCGGCCTTTGAAATCATGGGTTCCAATCTGCGGGTCAAGGATTCGATCTTGCAAGGGGAGTCGGAGGGAAAGACCTTTTATGAGATTATGGAGGGCAGTCAGGCCTTTGGTATGATGACTTTTGACCAGTGTATTAGCGATCTCTTTAAAAGAGGCCTTATCTCCGAGGATACCGCCATGAGCTATGCCTCCAGAAAGTCGGTGGTGGGCAGGAGCATCGACAGCATCAAGTCTGAGAGGGGAGAGAAAACCACCGATATAGAAGATTTGAGCCTGGATACGGAATATGGAAGGAAGGCCAAAAGATAAGTAACCTGCTTGTGAGGATAGGTATGGAGGTCATCTGCGAGCATTGCGAAACCAAACTGAATATCCCGGATGAAAAACTCCCCCCGGGTCAGCGGGTGCGCTTTACCTGCCCGAAGTGTAAAAACAAGGTGACCGTGGAGGCGCCGCCCGCTGAAACTGCACCTCCCCAAGAAGCGGGGGATGAGGGAGCGAAAACCGTCCCGTCTGCGGAGGACCTAATCAAGGAGTCGAGGGAAGAGGATGGGGCCCTCGATTTTTTTGAAGAGGGAGAGAAGCTCGCCCTGGTGATGACGGGTGAGACGGAGGCGCTGAGAGAGACCGTGGAGGGATTGGGGTATAGGTATGTGGGAGCCCGCGATACCCGGGACGGCATCAGTAAGATGCGTTTCCACCGCTTCGATCTCCTCATCCTGGCCGATGGATTCGACGGCATAGAATTGGGGCAGAGTCCTATCCTTCAATACCTGAATCACCTGTCCATGTCCTTGCGTAGACGCATGTTTCTCCTCCTCATTGGTGACACCTTCAGGACCAAGGATCAAATGGCGGCTTTTGCCATGAGTGCCAATCTGGTGGTAAACAGAAGAGATTTGGACAAGCTCAAGCCTGTTCTGGAACAGGCGATTTCAGAGAACGAGAGGTTTTACAAAGTTTTTATGGATACCCTCGCAGAACTCGGAAGGATCTAGGATTCAGATCAAATGGATTTAAAGAGCAAATTTCGACTCAGGGTACAGAGCTGCATCGGAACCATCATTGACGTGCACAAGAGCATCAGCGAAGAGTATCAAAATGAAGAATTCCTTCTCCAGTTCGAGGGATTGAAGCAGGCCGTTGAGAATCTGGATATGAGCCTGGTCTCTGAAGGGGATATCCTGGTGGTAGAGCAGGCCACCAACGCCCTCCTGGGAGAATTCAGAGAGATCTTTGAAACCGGGGCCTTTGGCCCTGTCTATGGACAACAAAAGAATTAACCCTCCATATAAAGGCCCTCGCCCTGGACCACCCCCGCCGCATCAAGGGCACAGGGCAGAATCCGGGCGGTCTTGATGGGTTTCAAGGCCTTTTCCCACACCTCCTTAAGCCTTTCTATACGGTCCAATTCACCGATGGCCCACAGAGAGCCCCCGGCCCCCGCCCCGGCGAATCTGGCCCCGCAGCCGACCTGCTCCGCCTGACTGACCAGCTTGGCGGTAACCGGGGTGAGGGCCTCGGGGGTGAGCTTGCGGCGTATGGCCATCTCTTCCCTTACAAACCATGCCGCCTCTTCCCACTGTTGGCCCTGTATGGCCCTGGCAAACCGGTGGACCACTTCATTGGCCTCGATCCAGCCCGTCCTTGTCCGGCCGGAGAGGAAGCCCTTGATCCAGTTGCGATTGGTTCGTGAAGACACATGGGCCTTACCGCTATAGGCCACCAGGATCCTCTGTGAAAGTGCCTTCTGGCCCTTCCGGTCCAGGAGAGGGACCTTCCTGTAAAGGACTTTGGGCTCCCCGTACCGCCACAGCCATTGATGAACCCCCCCATATACCGCGGCGGCCTGATCCTGAATGCCGCAGTTTCCGCCCCCTACGGCATCTTCGAGCTGGTAGGCCAGGTAAAGGATTTCCTTGGGGGTCAGGTGCTTGGCACCGGCCTGTACCGTGGAGAGGGCCTTTAAAAGGGCTATCAGGGCGGTACTGGAGCCCCCCAGGGCGGACTTGACCGGAGATTCCGACTGGATGTGGACATGAATGCCGTGGCAGCCAAAGTGGGAAACAGCGGCGAAGAAGAGGCCGAAGGGGGAGTCAAAGGGCATCTTGTCTTGAGGAAAGGCCTGGCCTTTGGAAAAGCCCTGGGATGAGATCTTCACCCACCCGTCTTTGTATGGGAAAAGGGTGACAAGGGTCCTCATATTCAAGGCCATGTTCACCGTGACAGGCTCCACACCCTCTAAGGGCAGGGCCATGGCCTTGATGTCCCAGGTCCCACCGGCGTCGATACGGCAGGGGGCCGAGGCCTGAACCGGGCGGTCATTGAGAAATCCTTGAAGGGAGATCATAAAACCCTCTTTCCCGGTCAGGCGCCCAGCCGTGCCCTGGCCAGGAACAGGGCGGAAATGGTCTTGCTGTCCCGAATCTCTCCCCTGAAGATCATGTCCATAGCCTCTTCCATTTTGAGGTGGTGGACGTGGAGGAGTTCATCCTGGTCCAGGCGTTGCGTGGCGGGGACCAGGTCGGAGGCGAGAAAAAGATGAATCTCTTCATCGGAATAGCCGGGTACGGGGATAAGCCGGCCCAAGGCCTGCCAGGAACGGGCCGAAAAACCGGTCTCTTCGGCCAGTTCCCTTTGAGCGCATTCAAGGGGGGGTTCCCCCCCGTCAAAGGTGCCCGCGGGGATTTCCCAGATGAATCCCCCCACGGCATGACGATACTGGTTGATAAGGATCACCTCTCCCTCTTTACGAAGGGGAACAACCGCCGAGGCCCCTGGATGCCGGATAATATCCAGGTCCACGGTCACCCCCGTTTCCAGGGTGACTTCTTCACTGAATAGATCAAAGACCCTGCCCTTATGGATCCTGACGGAGCGCTTCACCTCTGAGGTCATGTCCACCTCCCATGAAAGAATGATTCCCTTGGGGCCGCAAATGCCCGGCCGTGGTCCTCTCTTCATCCTGCAGGCATGGTCTTATTTTGGATTTAAGTTAGTGGCTGAAAGCCTGTGTGGAAGATAGTGTATCGAACTTCAGCCTTTAATCACGGTCCAGGGCCTCCTGCACTTTGACTGCCAGGCCTTTCATGGAAAAGGGTTTCTGGATGAAGTTCACGCCTTCGTCCAGGACGCCGTGGTGGGCGATCATGTTGGCCGTGTAGCCGGACATGAACAGGCATTTGGCCCGGGGATAGAGGGACAAGATGTTCTTGGCCAGGTCGCGGCCGTTCATTTCGGGCATGACCACGTCGGTCATGAGCAAGTGGATCGTACCGGCGTGCTCGTTGGCCAGGCGGATGGCCTCGCCCGGGGTGCCGGCGCTCACCACGGTGTATCCGTTCCTCTCAAGCATGATGGTGGTCACTTCCAGGATTTCCGGCTCGTCCTCCACCAGCAGGATCGTCTCATGGTGGCGCTTGGCCGGTTTATCGGGACTTTTCTCCGCCGGCCGGCCCGCCTTGGCCAGGTGCCGCGGCAGGTAGATCTTGAAGGTCGTTCCTTGGCCCGGCTCGCTGTAGACATTGATGAAACCGTTGTTCTGTTTGACCGCGCCGTATACTGAGGCCAGGCCCAGGCCGGTGCCCTTGCCCAACTCCTTGGTGGTGAAAAACGGCTCGAACACCTTGGACAGCGTCTCGGCGTCCATGCCGCAGCCGTTGTCGCTCACGGCCAGCATCACGTATTCTCCGGGTCTAATGCCGCGATGATGGGTGCAATAGGCCTCGTCGAAAACGGTGTTGTCCGTTTCGATGGTGACCTTGCCCACGCCCTCGATGGCGTCCCGGGCGTTGACGCACAGGTTGGCCAGGATCTGGTCGGCCTGGCTGGAATCGATCCTGACCGGCCACACCTTCTTTCCCGGAATCCAGACGACCTCGATGTCTTCGCCGATGAGCCGGCGCAGCATCTTGAGCATGCCCAAAACGGTCTTGTTGAGGTGGAGGACCTTGGGGGCGATGGTCTCCCTGCGGGCAAAGGCCAGCAGTTGCCGGGTCAGGTCGGCGGAGCGCAGGGCGGCCTTTTGGATTTCCGATACACGGGCATGAAACGGATGATCCGAATCCATCTGGGTCAGGAGCAGTTCCGCGGAACCGAGGATCACCCCCAGCATGTTGTTGAAGTCGTGGGCCACGCCGCCGGCAAGCCGTCCCAGCGACTCCATCCTCTGCGCCTCTATGAGCTGGATCTGGAGCTTCTCTCTCTTCTCTTCCCCCCGCTTTCGATCGGTGATGTCATGGAGGAAGTTCAGTGTCGCGGGCCTGCCCTGCCATTGTATCAGAACTGTGCAGAGCTGGACCCAGAGAATCGTTCCATTCTTGGAGATGACGCGGAAGTCGTAAGTCTGCGGCAGACCGGTTTTGCCGCTGAGCCGTTCTTGGTGTCGCGTGGCCACCAGGGGCAGGTCTTCCGGGTGGATGAACAGGCTGAAGGGCTGTCCATCCAGCTCCGCCGGCGAGTAGCCTACAATTTGGGATAAGTACGGATTCGGGAACTTCACGCATCCGTCCCGGGCGACGAAAATCCCCAGATTGGCATGTTCAAAAAGAAGGCGATAGTGGTCCTCGGTTTTCCGCAGCGCCTCGGCGCGCTCTTCGAGCAGGTCTTCGGCGCGCAGGAGCGCCCGCTCGCGCCGGGCCTTGGCGCACAGCTTGATGAGGTATTCCGGCTCGAAGGGCTTGCGCAGGTAGGCCGCCGCACCCCGCTTCATCCAGTCAAGGGCCAGCTCCGGCGTGGGGTCCGTGGTCATCATCAGACAGACGCAGTCGGGCCTGTCTGCGCCTGCCTGTGCCCATACGGCAGACAGGTGCTCCGCACAGGCAGGCCGCCCGGTTCGGAAGGCGTCGAGCAGGGCGTCGCCCGTGCCGTCGGGCAGGCGGTAGTCCAGGACAGCCACGTCGTAAGCCTTCCCGGCGAAGGCCGCGTTGGCCTCGCGGACCGAAAGCGCTGTGTCCGCCCGGTAGCCGTGGGCGGCGAACGCCTTCTTGAGCAGTCCGGCCAGGATCTTGAGCTGGGTCGGGTCGGCGTTGACCACGACGGCCGTCTCTCTGGTCTTGTTCTCGCTCATGTCGTTTCCTCCTTAGCAATAGAACCACGGATGAACACCGATGGACTCGGATTGGCCTTCGGCCTTTCCCATCGGTGGTTCTCAAAGCACAATTCTTTTCCAGTCGAGTTTCGGCCGTTTGAAATTCAGAATCAGACCGACCTTCAAGCGGGTGATCTTCAGGTAGTTCATGATCTGGCCAATCTCCAGGTCCGTGACCTTTTCAATTACTTTTGTATCGACAACAACTTTGCCGAAGACGATCAGGTCTGGTACATACTCGCCAACCTTGACGCCTTTATAGACCACATCAAAGCGCGGTTGCTGCCGGCACGGTATGCCCTTCAGCCCAAACTCAACCACAAGAGCATTCTCATACGGCTTTTCCAGAAGTCCATGCCCAAGCGCATTGAGCACCTCCATCGCGCAGCCTATGATCTTGCGCGTCTCCTCTTCACAAACCAATCTGTGTCTATCCGCGTCCATCCGTGGTTCTCACAGTACGACCGATTTCACATCGAGCCGAGCACCGCGCCGATGACCGCGTCGCCGATGGCTTTCAGCGTAACTAAGGTATTGGGCCGCTTCCTTGGCGTTTAACACGTTGCTGTCGTTTTCATCTTCATCGGGCTCCTTTGAAAAGGCCTCGTATCAACACCCGAGGGCAATTCATACCACCCGACACCAACAGCCCGGCCCGCTTCATTCCAGACCAGGCTTTGAGTTGAGTTGAGTTGAGTTGAGTTGAGTTGAGTTGAGTTGAGTTGAGTTGAGTTTAAAAAAGCTCAAAAGAAATGTCAAGTATTTTCGGCGAAACTCCTCGCTTTTTCGGACAAGTATCAGCCTCGCCACCCCTTCCGACAATTTCAGACGGGCTCCGGCATCTATCACAGCGACCTTCAGGAGACCGGCCCTTCAGATTATTTTTCATCAAACAGCTTTACTTCCCCCGCCTTGAAGGCCGTTTTTTTTGCCAGCCTAAATTTGAGTGTCTCCTCCTGCGCCAGGCGCTCTTGAAATACAGCCGGAATCCGCTTCAGGAAAACATCGCCCGTGTCCGTGTGGAAAAAAATTTTGCGCGTATCGGCGCCGCCCACGTCCCGGCTCAAGACCCGGATCCCCTCTGTCTGCAGGAACTCGAGGGCGAAGGACGCGTTTTTTTCCCCCATGGCGTTGTTGCCCGAGATGGAAGCGATCACGTGGCCCCCGCCGAACACTTTGGCCACAAACCGATGTTTGTCGCCGCCCAGCCCGATGATCCGGTTGATCAGCACTTCCATGGCATTGATCCCATACCGGGCCGGTTCGTTGAAACGGCTCATGTCCGCCTTTCCCGGCAGGAGGATATGGTTCATCCCCCCGATTCGTTTTATCGGGTCAAACAGGCAGACCGCCACACAGGAGCCCAGGACGGTGTGGATCACGGCAGGCTCGCTGCTGGCATGATATTCGCCGATATGAATGCTGATCTGTTTTTTCATGTTTGAAACTTGAAACTCGATACTTGAAACTTGACGCTTGATACTCGTTGCTCGTTGCTGGGTTCTGGTTACTGGTTATCGGTGGTCCGTAATGGGTGATCGATGACCGGTGAAAGAAAACCGATGACCGTTGACCGATCACCCATTCCGGGCCTATTTAGCTCTCGACCCTTAACAAGTGTTCCTTGCCCCCAGTTTCCAGTTTCCAGTTTCCAGTATCAACAAAGTATCATCCACATACCTGAACCGGGCGATCTGTTTGCAAAATGCCTTCAACTCGAAATCGCTGGTGGTCAGTCTGTCGATCTTTTTCAGGGACCTCTCCATGTCGCCTTTACGGTGCCGGACGCCGCACCGGGAGACATAGGCCCGGGTGACCGCCATGGCCGCCTGGTGGCGGAACTGCTCCTCCACGGTCCCGGACCCCAGGTAGAAGGCATCCATCCTCTCGGGTGTCTTCATGAGCAGGGGGCAGGGCATGAAACGGCAGTGAAACGGTTTTACGGCCTCGATGCGGCAGCCCGTTCCGGCTCGAAAAAAGATACAATGCCCGTTTCTTTGCAGCTTGAGACCGCCGGCATGAACGCCGGGTTCGGATGCGATATAGGCCTTGAAGAAGCCCTTCCAGGTCATCCCCAGATGGGCGGCGATTCGCCGGATGTCATCCAGGGTCACCGGCGTCTCCCCGGCGCAGACGCCCCGTTTTTCACACGCCGAGCAGTCGTAGATCAGGGCCACGGGCGCTCCTTGCGCGTCCCTGGCAAGCTTGAGCTTCTGGGTATCGCGGACCGGAATGTTTTCTTCAATCGCCTTCAGGGCCAGGCTAAAGTCTTTTTCGTTCCATGCCGGGCCGTTTTTCTCGATGTAGATCTTGGTGACCATGGCGGCCACGGACTGCTCCCAGAGCAGGGCGCGCTCGGCCGGATCGGTGCAGGCGGCCGTCCACGGCATGTGGCCGGTTTCCGCCTGGAGGGAGCAATTGTAAAATCGGCAAGCGCTCGGCTTTGCCGGGTGTACGGAGCACATTTTTTCTTCGTTCAGGAAGATGCACGCCCCTTCTTTGTCCTTTCGGATCATGAACAGAGAGGAACGCTCCGAGATCGTATCCTGAACCGTCTCTTGAAATACGCGGCTTGCCGGCAGGTTTTTGAATGCCGCCATTCTGTGAATATCAAGCAGCGTCAAAGGGATTTCCATGGTGCAGCACCGGCCGCACATCTTGCAGGTGACCATTTTGATGTCCTTTTTGTCCGCCATATTTGTTCCTTTTGGGTGGCTGGATTTTGAAACTGGAAACTTGATACTTGAAACTTGAAGACAGATGGAGAACAAGGGGGGGTGTCCCCTACCTCGTGCTCCTGATGAACGCATTCAGCTTCGGACCGAGTTCGTCTATGATTTCCGTAAGTGTCCAGTTTCAAGTTTCCAGCCTACTCCGCACATTTCCGCAAAACCGCACCGGCGATCCTGTCCAGGGGATAGACCTTGTCCACCCCGCCCAGCTTGATGGCCTCATGGGGCATGCCGAAGACGACCGACGTGGCCTCGTCCTGGGCTATGGTGTAAGCCCCGGCCTCCTTCATCTCGAGCATCCCCCTGGCCCCGTCGTCCCCCATGCCGGTCATGATGACCCCAACAACATTGGCGCCTGCGTACCGGGCCGCGGAGCGGAAGAGCACGTCCACCGAAGGGCGGTGCCGGCAGACCAGGGGGCCGTCCTTGACCTCCACGTGGTACCGGGCCCCGCTGCGCTTGAGCATGAGGTGCCGGTTCCCCGGCGCGATCAGGGCCCGGCCCCTGAGCACGCTGTCCCCGTCGGCCGCCTCCTTGACCTCGACCCGGCAGAGCCCGTTGAGCCTCTCTGAAAAGGCTCGGGTGAAATTTTCGGGCATGTGCTGGACGATCACGACGCCCGGGCTGTCCTGGGGGAGGGCCTCCAGAAATACCCGAAGGGCCTCGGTCCCGCCTGTCGAGGCGCCGACCATCACGATCTTCTCCGTGGTTCGGAGCACCTTTGTTGCGGGGACCTTTGCCATCACCGCGTCGGCCGTGAGTTTCTTTTCGACGCGGAACGCGGTGCGGGCGCGTACCGGCTTGATTTTGGCCCTTGCCGCCGCCTTGACCGCATCGCAGATCCGGATTTTGGATTCCTTCAGGAACTGCCGAGTGCCCATCTTGGGCTTCTCGATGATGTCAACGGCCCCGTACTCCATGGCCCGCAGGGCGTTTTCGGACCCGCCTTCGGCCACGCTCGAGCAGATGACCACCGGGATCGGGTGCTGGTTCATGATCTTCCGGAGAAAAGTGATCCCGTCCATGCGGGGCATCTCGATGTCCAGGGTGATGACGTCCGGGACGTCCTCTTTCATCTTGTTCGCAGCCATGTAGGGATCCGAGGCCACGGCCATAACCTCAATGTCCGGATCCGATGTGAGAATATCGGAGAGGGTCTGGCGGACGACGGAGGAGTCATCCACCACGAGGACCCTGGTCTTCTTGCAGTTCATCGTCTTCACATCTCCTTTAGGAATGAAACTTGAAACTTGAAACTGGAAGACAGGTGGAGAACAAGGGGGAATGTCCCCTGCCTCGTGCTCCTGACGAACGCATTCGGCTTCGGACCGAGTTCGTCCATGATTTCCCTAAGTTTCCAGTTTCAAGTTTCCAGTTCCCCCTCTCTGCGGGATCTTCGACCAGTTTCAAGCTTCCAGTTTCAAGTTTCTATCCCCCCCTGGCTTCCTGTAACTCGCCACCGCCACCGCCTCGAACCGGTCGTTGATCCCGTGCAGGGTCTCGGAGTGCCCGATAAACAGGTACCCGCCCGGCACGAGCTGGGCGTAGAATTTTTCGAACAGCGCTTTCTGGGTCTCACGATCGAAGTAGATGATCACGTTGCGGCAGAAGATCATGTCCATCCGGGTCCTGATCCCGAAATCCCTGCCGTTGTTGAGGTTGATGCGCTGGAACTGGACCCGGCTTCGAAGCTCCGGCGCCACGCGGCAGAACCCTTTCTGTGACCCCTTTCCCCGCATCAGGTAGCTGCGCTTCAACGCGGCCGGTACCGGCTCGACGGCGCTTTCGGGATAGATCCCTTTTTGGGCGATCTCCAGCATGAGGGTGGATATATCGGAGGCCAGGACGGAGAAATCCCCGGCGCGGTGCCTGGAGGCGAAGTCCGCCAGCACCATGGCGATGGTGTAGGGCTCTTCACCGCTCGAGCAGCCCGCGCTCCAGACATTGAGCCTACTGCCCGGTCTCCAGTTCCCGGATCCGACCATGCAGGGAAGGGCCTCTTTCATCAGAAAGTCGAAGTGCTTGGACTCCCGGAAAAAATCCGTCTTGTTGGTGGAGACGGCATCCAGCATGTGGACCCGTTCGCCGGTGCGGCCTTTCCCGCTCGTGACATATTCGTAATACGCCCCAAAGGAGTCCATGTCCAGGGCCCGCAGCCGCTTCCTGAGCCTGGAGGCCAACATGGTCTTTTTGGCCGGGACCAGGTTGATCCCGCATTCTTCGTAGATGAGGTCCCTGAACCGGCGAAAATCGCGATCCGGCATGGCAGTGTCTGTGTGATTTGCGTTTTCGTTCATACATTTCCCTGCCTTATTGAAACTGGAAACTGGAAAAGGGGCACAGTGACTCATCCGACACCGGCCATCCTCCCATCCAAGGTGTGTATCTTCCCTTCACCAACCAGGGTGTCGTAGAGGCAGACCTGATTTCTCCCGTGCTCTTTGGCATGGTAGAGGGCTTTGTCGGCCATCTCCACCAATCCCTCGGGAGTTGGAGCCGGGTGGACATTGTTGGAGGCGATGCCGAAGGAAATAGTCAATTTCAGAACCGAGGAATTGCAATGGAATTCCCTCCGGCCGACCATTCCCCTGAGTCGCTCGCAAACCGTCAGGGCGTAATCAGGCGGGTTTTCAGGCAGAATCATGGCAAACTCCTCACCCCCGTAACGGCACACGATGTCGGAAGAACGAAGAAATGCCGTGAAAATCCGGGCCACTTCCGCCAGGACCAGGTCGCCGGCAGGATGTCCGTACGTGTCATTGATCCCCTTGAAGTGGTCCAGATCGGCCATGCAGACTGAAAGGTCGTTCCCGTATCTTTTGGCCCGGTCCCACTCGCGTTCCATGACCTCCGCAAAGTAGCGGCGATTGTAAAGCCCGGTCAGAGCGTCCCGGGTGGCCATTTCCGACATCCTCTCCGTGGCCAATCTCAACTCTCTTCTGAGACGGAACTTTTCAAGAGAGTTATTGATGCATCTGGAAAGAGCGCTTTTGGTGAGGCTGTGTTTCGAAAGATAATCATAAGCGCCGGCCTGCAGCAACCGGGTGGCTACCGTTTCGTCCCCGACCCCCGTGATGATGGCCACGGGTATTTCCAGCCCCTCTTCTCTCATCTCATCAAAAAAAACAAAGGCATCCCCGTCCGGGAGCTGGTAATTTAGGAAAACGAGATCGTACCCGCCCTTTTTCAACTCCCCCATGGCTTCCATTTTCGTCAGGACGCGAAAAAGGCGGACGTTCGAATTATCACTCAAGTATCGGCGGATTTGCTCGAAATCCACATCAGTGTCTTCCACGTAAAGGAGGCGGACCTCCTGGTCCTGATCGATGATTGCGTCTTCGCCCAGGTTGGGCTCGGGCTCATCATGGCGCAGGCCCTGTATTTTTTTTACGATCTCGCCTATGCGCCGTCCGGACTCTTCGATGGCGCTGACATGCCGGGCCAGTTTTTGAGGATCTTCCTTGCCTAACCCCATCAGTTCAATGTGCCCCAGGAGCGTCGTGAGCGGCTGGTTCAGCTCATGGGCCGTGGCTCCGGCCATCTGGAGAAGAACTTTGAGCCGCTCCTCTTCGATTACCGACTTTTGCTGTTCCAGGATCTTCTGGTTCGCTTTTTTGAGCTCTTCATTGGAACGGGTCAGGTTGTCCAGTAACTTCGCCTCCACCATTTTGAGTTTGTTGGTGTCTTGATTCTTCTTTTCGAGCGCCATGATCAGCTCTTTACTCCCCAGGGTGTTTCGTGCTGCAACCCCGACCCGTGCAATAAGTTCCTCATCGTTAAAGGGTTTAATGAGGTAATCGTCGGCTCCCGCGTTGAGACCCGCGACAACGTCTTTAAGCGATGATTTGACGGTAAGGAGGATAACGGCAACGCGTTCCTTGCTCTCACGAAGTGTCTGAAGCACCTCAAGCCCGCTTATTCCGGGCATGATAATATCGAGGAGCAACACATCGGGCCTGTATTCCTGGGCACACCTGAGTCCACTCTCACCATCCGGCGCAGCAAGGACATCATACCCTGCCTTTTGGAGGATCTCTAAGATGTACTCCCTGACGGATTTGCTGTCATCCACCACGAGGACCTTGGGCGTATTGTTTTGAACGGATGTTGTAGCCATTTTTCCTATCCCCGTTTTGAAACTTGAAACCGGAAACTCGATACTTGAAACTCGAAACTTGGCACTCGACCACCAATTTGGTCAAGTCGTCAAGGCGTAGAGTTGGCAAGTCGTTGAGACGTCAAGTGGGCAAATTACTCTCAACTACTCGACCAATCAACTACTCGACTATTTATCCACTCGAGCAACTTTCCAGTTTCCAGTTTCCAATT
>CAZNLL010000026.1:0-35563 GCA_964573885.1 uncultured Desulfobacteraceae bacterium
TGGACCCCGCTGGCATGATTATTGATAGAGATTTTGAGAAGCTTTCTTGGGGGTCCCATAAACACGTTATTCCCCTCCATGGGGACAAAGGAAGGGCTGAAATGGAAATCAAGGAGATTAAATCGGCTGAGGGCTTTGAAAATGCCATCCAGGGGGGGTCACCCTCATGGATTTCAACGCACCCTGGTGTGCACCGTGCCGCTCCCAAGAGCCCATCCTCGAGGCACTGGCCGAGAGATTCCAAGGAAGGGCCTTGGTGGCGTCCATGAACGTAGACGAGAACATGGATATTGCGGCGCAGTTGGGGATACAGAGCATACCCACACTGATCATTTTTAAAAACCACAAGGAAATTCAGCGGTTTGTAGGGCTCCAGCCCGAAGGCACCCTTTCAGAGGCCTTGGAAAAGGTCATGAACTGATCGGGGAAAACATTCTGCAAACGGGAAAGAGAGGCCCTGTATGACTGGATTTCGATCTGGACGACGGCCTGGCCCAAGGCGCGGCCGTGGCATGGGACCCGGGCCCCGATACGGCAGCGGCCCAAGAGCGAGGACAAGGCCCGGGGAAACAACCTCTAAGGGATCCCCAGGCCGTGCTGCCGCCCCCTCTGACCGGGACCGGGAAATCCAGGCCCTGAAACAAAAGGTCCGCACCATTGAGGCCCGGCTCCGTCACCTGAATGATCGGATCGGTGGGGTGGAGCCGGGATTCAGACCTTCAGAGCTCCGGGCCTATGTGGACCCGGAAAGGTGTGTGGGTTGCGGGACCTGCGAGGAGGTCTGTCCTTTAGGCGCCATCTCCGTCGAAGAGGTGGCCAGGGTGGATCAAAACCGCTGCATAGGCTGCGGCACCTGCGTGGCCCAGTGCCCCCGGGGGGCTATCGAACTCAAATCGTTACCATAACGCTACAAACCGTTACTTTTTTCTTAAGTAACACCCTCCTTTTTCTTCTCATGTCCCACCTCTTTTTAGAATCCTAACGGCCCTCCATAGTGGCTTACTCATTAATGTTAAGGGGTTAGGCCCTATTCACCCATCACATCAGGTGATCCCGGGGTCTGTGGCATGGATATTGATATATTTATTAATTGGGGAACAGATGTCACCGAACTGGGACGTCAGCCCATGACCATACCCATGGATACAAAGGAAGCCGGATAGGGGGCAAGATGGAAGCGATCAAATTTGTGCAGAGCTGGAATCCCATGGCAGGAAGGAAGCAGGAATATGCCACCTTTATTACCGGGGAATTGCAACCGGGCATGAAGTCCTTGAACCTGGAGGTGGTCTCCGGGTGGTACACCCTTATGGGAGAGGGCCCCCATGTGGTTATGGAGAGTGCGGCCCAATCGTTAAGCCGGGTGGAGAGCGCCCTACGGGACAGGGGGCATCACGAGATGCTGCGCCGATTTATGAACCTGGTCACGGGCTATTCAAGTGGCGTGTTTGAACCCACCGGGTGGGAGACCTGGCACCGGGGGGCGGTGGCCTCCGAGGGAGCGGTCAAATTCGTGCAGAGCTGGAATATCCTTTCCGGCGAAGGGGAAAGTTATGACTGTTTCCTGCAGGATATATACCTCCCATATATGAAGGGTATCGGCCTTGAGGTGGCCTCGGGGTGGCATCTTATGGTCGGATCCGGGCCCCAGATCCATGCCGAGGCCATTGCGCCCGACCTGGTCACCGTCTCCAAGGCCCTCGGGGACCCGCGCTACCTCGAACTGACCGTGAGGATGGAAGAACTGGTGACGAACTTGGGAAGCCGCGTGATGGTTCGGCACCGCGCTTTTTTGGACATGCTCCATGACATTTACGGCCGGGCCATCCGGTCGGTTGAACCTGACGAGATGAATTCTATGGTGGGGCCTTTTGGTGACTAGGAAGGAGGGAATGATGACTCAGGAAATGAATCATCCAAAAGACCGATATCCTGTGCCCGAAACCTTTCGTCGCCAGGCCCGCATCTCCGGGATCGAGACCTATAAGCGCCTGTACAAGGAATCCATCCAAAACCCTGAAGGCTTTTGGTCGGAAAAGGCGGTGGAACTTCTCTCCTGGTTCGCCCCATGGAAAGAGGGCCTCAAAGGAGACTTCAAGCGGGGCCGGGCGGCCTGGTTTCAGGGAGGCAAGTTAAACGCCTCCTATAATTGCCTGGACCGGCACATTGAGACGTGGCGGCGCAACAAGGCAGCCATCATCTTTGAAGGGGAACGGATCGGCGACAGCCGCACCTTCACCTACCAGGATCTCTTCTACGAGGTCAACAAGCTGGCCCAGGTTCTAAAAAAGCTGGGTGTGAAAAAAGGAGACCGGGTTACCCTTTATCTCCCCATGATTCCCCACCTGGTTACGGCCATGCTGGCCTGTGCCCGCATCGGGGCCATCCACAGTGTGGTCTTCGGCGGCTTCAGTGCCGAGTCTCTTGCCAACCGCATCCAGGACTGCCAGTCCCGCCTCCTGATCACCAGCGACGGCGGTTTCCGCGGAGGACGGGTCGTCACCCTTAAACACAACGCCGATGAGGCCCTAAGGCACTGCCCCTCGGTGGAAAAGGTCCTGGTGGTTCGCCGCACCCGATGGGAGGTACCCATGAAGGAGGGCCGCGATCTGTGGTACCACCGGGAAATGCGGGCACCGGATCTCAAACCCTATTGTGCCCCTGAATGGATGGATGCCGAAGACCCCCTGTTTATTCTCTATACCTCGGGCAGCACGGGTAAACCCAAGGGTTTGGTCCACACCACGGGCGGTTATCTTCTCTATGCCACAAGCACCTTTTTGGACGTTTTCGATTACAAAGAGGAAGACGCCTACTGGTGTACGGCCGATATCGGTTGGATCACAGGACACACCTATCTGGTCTACGGGCCGCTCTGTGCGGGGGCGAGCAGCATCATGTTTGAGGGAGTTCCGAGCTATCCCGGCTATGACCGCCTGTGGGATGTGGTGGAAAAATACCGGATCAGTCTCTTTTATACGGCACCCACCGCCATTCGGGCGATTCGCAAGGAGGGCGAGGCGTTGGTCTCCAGCCATGATGTGAGCAGCCTTCGTCTCCTGGGCTCTGTGGGGGAACCCATCGATCCCCAGTCCTGGCACTGGTACCACAAGGTGGTGGGCCAAGACCGATGTCCAATCGTGGATACCTGGTGGCAGACGGAAACAGGTGGCATCCTGCTCAGCCCCCTTCCCGGGGCCATTGATCTTAAACCTGGTGCCGCTACAGTGCCCCTCTTCGGGATAGAGCCGTGTCTCCTGAACGAACAAGGAGAGGAAATCCAAGGCCCGGGTAAGGGGTATCTCTGTATCAAGCGTCCCTGGCCGGGCATGGCCCGCACCATCTATAATGATCCTTTACGATTTCAAAAGACTTACTTCTCCGATCATCCCGGTTACTACTTTACGGGAGACGGGGCTCGCCGTGACGAAGACGGTTATTACTGGATCACCGGCCGGGTGGATGATGTGATCAACGTGAGTGGCCACCGCTTGGGCACGGCGGAAATAGAAAGCGCCCTGGAGGCCCATCCGGCCGTGGCGGAGGCCGCCGTGGTGGGGTTTCCCCACGATATCAAGGGTGAGGCGGTGTATGCCTTTGTGATCGTGGAGGCCAACCAAACCCCTGACGAGCGCCTGAAAAACGAACTCCTGGAACAGGTACGACGCCGCATCGGGCCCATCGCCACTCCCGAGGAGATCCAATGGTCCGATGCCCTCCCAAAAACGCGGAGCGGCAAGATCATGCGCCGCCTCTTGAGGAAGATATCCACGGGTGATGTATCCGACTTGGGTGATACATCCACCCTCTTGGAGCCCAAGGTGGTTAAACAACTCATCGAGGGCGCAAAAGCCCAAAAACAGAAAGGAGGGTAACCATGGCGGAATTTCGCAGGAGGCAAAACAGCGACAGGTGGCATTGGAGCAAGAGCTGTTCCAATTATCCGACGGAAAAGGACGTCATCATCAAACACTCCATACCTGAATACGGCTCCTTATGTGAGGAGTGCATGGAAAAGGAGCCTTTGGAAAAGGATTAACAGGGCCGCAAATCGGGGAGGGCGACGATTCGTTGATAAGGAGGTGGTAATCATGGAATTGATTCCCTGGAAACCCTTTGGAGAGCTCGGTTCATTCCGCGGAGAAATGGACAGGCTCTGGGACAAGTTTTTCGGCGAAAGGCCTCTGATCAGGGGCTTTGAAGGAGAATGGTCACCTTCAGTGGATATCTCCGAGACCGAAGACAAGATCCTGGTCAAGGCGGAGTTGCCGGGTCTCGATGCAAAAGATGTCAATGTCAGCATCTCGGGAGATCTCCTCACCGTAAAGGGTGAAAAAAGGCGGGAAGAAGAAGAAAAAGACGAACATCACCACTATGTAGAAAGATACGTAGGAACCTTTCAACGCTCCTTTCGTCTGCCGGTTAGCATTCAGACCGACAAGATCGAGGCCAAATTCGACAAGGGGGTATTGAAGATCACATTGCCCAAAGTCGAGGAGGCCAAGAAAAGGGAAATTGAAGTCAAGGTTAAGTAGGCTTTTTTACGCCCTCCCCGGGTTTTATAGTTTTAAAGGTTATTTTCTTGTTACCGACTGGTCACCAAAACAAGATGACTCAATTAACAAGGGGCTATGTTCAGGTTTATACGGGTAACGGCAAGGGCAAAACCACGGCCGCCCTGGGACAGGCCTTGCGGGCGGCGGGGTGGGGGCTCAAAACCTTCATGGTCAGGTTCATGAAAGATTTTCCCTATGGTGAACTGGAAAGCGTCCGATACCTGGGCGCCTGGATCAGACTGGAACAATATGGAAACGACGCCTTTGTGCTAAATAGGCGGCCCCCTCAGGATGGTGATTTTCAGGCCGCAGCGAAGGGGTTGAAGCGTGCCCGGGAAGTGCTCAGGAGCAGGGAATACGACATCGTCATCCTGGATGAGGTCTGTGTCGCCGTCTACTACGGCCTCTTAGAGATGCAGGATGTGCTCGAACTGGTGGAAGAAAAACCCGGGTGCGTTGAACTGATCTTGACGGGGCGGTATTGTCCGCAGGAACTCATTGAAAAGGCCGACCTGGTGACCGAGATGCAGGAGCTCAAGCACTACTACAAAAAAGGGGGGTTAGCGAGAGAGGGTATTGATTCATAATGGTGAGGAGCACTCCCGGCGGCACGGTAACCGGGCCCGCGAGCTTCCTTTTTCACAGGCAACGAACCTGAAAAACGGAGCAGGATGATTATGGAAGCCATGTTTTATGAGTCACTGCCTGATAACAAGGTGCAATGTAACCTCTGCAGTCACCGTTGCATCATAGGAGACGGGAAAAGAGGCATTTGCGGGGTAAGGGAGAATCAAAACGGCACCTTGTACACCCTGGTCTATGGAAAGGTCATTGCAGAGCACGTGGATGGCATTGAGAAGAAGCCCCTTTTCCATTTCCTGCCCGGGTCAACGGCCTATTCTATCGGCACGGTAGGCTGTAATTTCCGTTGTAAGTACTGTCAGAATTTTGATATCTCTCAATACCCCCGTGACCACGGCGGCGAGATTGTCGGCCACGAGCGCACACCTGAACAGATTGTGGCATCGGCAAAGGAAGCGGGCTGTGAATCCATTGCCCACACGTACACTGAACCCACCATATTTTATGAACTCGCTTATGAGACCGCTGTCCTGGCCCGAAAGGAAGGGCTCAAAAACGTCTTTGTGAGCAACGGCTATATGAGCCCTGAATCCGCCTGCCACATCAGTGCCTATCTGGACGCCATTAACATTGATGTGAAGTCTTTTGATGAGAGGACCTACAAGGAGATCTGTGGTGCGCGCCTCAAACCGGTGCTTCAAACGGTTGAACTGATGAAAGAACTCGGGATATGGGTGGAAGCCACCACCCTGATCATCCCGGGTGTGAATGACGACGATGGGGAACTGCGCAACATCGCCCGTTTCCTTAAAGAGATCGACTTCAACATCCCATGGCATGTGACCCGGTTCTATCCCACATACAAGCTGATGGACCCTCCGCCGACTCCGGTAGAAACACTGCGCCGCGCCCGTTCCATCGGTCTGGAAGAGGGATTGCATTATGTATACGAAGGCAACGTTCCCGCAGAGGGGGAAGAAAACACTTACTGCCACGCATGTGGGGCCCTGCTTATTCACCGCCGCGGGATGGGGATTCTGGAAAACCGGATAAAGGATGGATCATGCCCGGAATGCGGGCTAAAGGTTGAAGGTGTAGATCTATAAATGGGGCTTACCCTTTACCGGCAGCATTGGGGACGAAAACGCAGGGGGATGATGGTGAAGAATCTCACTTTGATTGAAAGGAGAACAAGCATGGAAGATAAACAGAAGAATTGGGTGTGTGCCCATTGCGGTTACACGGCCGATGGTAGATTTGAGGGTGATATCTGTCCTCAATGCGGCCTCACTTTCTGGAAATGCCGCAATTGCGGGTTTACCATCACCGCCGGGAAGCCACCGGATGTCTGCCCGGAGTGTGGTGAGAAATGTGAATTTGTCAATATAACCTGTTATACACCGGAGTGCGGCGGACCCAACCATCTGGATCCGCGGCTTTAGCACTGAAAAATTCCCCTATACAAAGAAGGAGGACACTGTGGACTTTTCAGAGATTATTAAGGAAAAGGAATCTGAAGGAAAAGAAAAACATATCCCGACAATAACTATAGACAAGGGACACAAGGAAGGGACAGACATCGTCCGGGTGGTTGTAGGACATGAGGAGGAGCACCCTAACACGATAGAACACCATATTGCCTGGATTGAACTTTATGGGGTAAAAAAGGATACTGGCCAGGTCATCGCCTTGGGGCGTGCGACCTGGGCCCCTTTCTATTCAAATCCGAATGTACGATTTCAAATCAATCAGATTACGGATTTCAAGGGCTTTCATGCACTGGCCTATTGCAACATCCATGGCCTGTGGACCAACGATCTGGAGATCTAAATTTTGAAACATAGATAAGGAGGGTGGATGATGAAGCTTGAAGAGATCAAAAAGGCCGTGGAGGCATTGAGCGAAGCGGAAAAGAAAGAGTTTTTTTCTGAAATAGTTCCCGAAATCTGTGACGAATCTCTCACCAGAGAAGGGTGCCGAATGATTTTTGAAAAAAAGCTCTCAGGTTCCCGATACCTGGAATCCTTTGATGAGCTCCATGATATGCAGAGCAAGGGTGAATGGTCTTGAGGCGGCGTCGTCTCGGCTCCAAAATTGCAGAGCTTGAAAAAAGCCACCGGCGGCGGTATAGTATAAGTTGGAGAGAATTTCATGGCAGGGACTTTCTGGACGGCATTCGGTGCCAGCCTTCTGGCCGCATCTGTAACGACCATAGGAATCTACGTCATTCGCCGTTTTGAGCGATGGGGCCGTGAAAACAGCATCTATTTTGTCTGCTTCGCCGCAGGTGTGCTGATCTCGGTGTCCTTTCTCCACATCATTCCCAAGGCCCTGTCCATGAACCAAAACGGGCCGGTTTACCTTTTTGCCGGCTATTTGAGCCTTCACCTCTTCAACCGCTTCATCAATGCCTTTGTGTGCGACAAGAGTTCGGATGAGCAATACGCCATCGGGCTCATCCCCATGTTCGGGATTGGATTCCATTCCTTTATAGACGGCTTCATCTATTCCATCACATTCACGGTCAGCGTATTTACGGGCCTCTTGGCAGGCACGGGGATGGTCCTTCACGAGTTTCCCGAAGGGATCATCACCTACCTGCTCCTCATTCGCGGCGGATTCAGTGAAAGAAAATCCTTTGTCCTGGCCTTTCTGGCCGCCGCGGTGACAACACCCGCGGGGATGCTGGTATCCTACCCCTACATCAGTCAAATCAGCAAACCTTTTCTGGGGGCCCTCCTGGCCTTTTCCGCGGGGGCTCTCGTTTATGTGGGGGCCACACACCTTCTGCCTCAGGCGGAAACGGAGCACAAGAAATACAGCCTCTTCGCCCTGGCTGCAGGGATCCTGGTAGCCGTCGTCATTATCCTTTCAAAGCCGTAAAGCGACCCAGCGAGGTCATGGTCAAGACATGGAGAAAGAGGTCAAGGAATGGTTGAACAAGTCCATTTAAAGCAAGCACCAGTTGGGAGGAAGAAAATATGGCAGGGATAGTGGGCGTTGTAAAAAGAGACATGGAGTCCAAAGAGAGGGTAGATCCTACCATGGTGGGAAAGATGTTGAATATCCTAAGGCACCGTGGGCCGGATAACATACTCATAAGGAGTTTTACCGGAGGAGCGGTGGGATGTGTTGAACTCAACACCTCTCCCCGGTCCACATATGCCTTTTGTGCGGCAGGAAATTGTATCGTCTTATTGGATGGACTCCTCTATAACCCGCATGAAAAAAACCAGAATAACGTCCAGTTGCTCATGGAGCTGTACCTGGAATACGGAGAGGCCTGTTTCTCACAATTGGACGGCTATTTCGCCTGTGCCATCATTGATGAGGACAAGATCCTCCTGGCGAGGGATCCCCTCGGTGTAAGATACTTGGTCTATGGTTCCAAGATCGAAGAAGATGAATTGTATTTCGCCTCAGAGGCCAAGGCCCTGAGGGAATACGTCCCCTCCGTGGAACTCGTCCCCCCTGGGCACTACTACTCTTCGGCGGATGACCAGCTCCACGCGTATAAGCCCTATACCCCTGAGACCCCTGACTTTGATCCGGAAGATGCAGAGGGAATCGCCCGTTTGGTCAAGAAAACCATGCTCCAGGCCACCCGGAGGCTGGTGGAAGACCGCGCCATCGGCGGTGTGGCGTTGAGCGGCGGGTTTGACAGCTCTGTAGTGGCCGGCATCATGGCCAAGGAATACGGCATCAAGTTTCCCCAATTCACGGCCACCATCAAGAGGACCCCCGGCCCGGACCTGTATTTTTCCAAGGTCATGGCCGAGTTCCTGGAGGCGGATCACTATATCACGGAAATAACCGATGAACAGATCCTTAAGATACTCCCCAAGGCCGTGTGGTATCTGGAATCCTTTGATCAGGACTGCATCTCGGGCTGGATTGCCAACTACTTCACCGCCAAACTGGCCGCCAGGTACACCAACTGCGTCTTTGTGGGGGAGACCGCGGACGAGATAGCCGGGGGGTATTTTGGAGAGCTGGAGGACTTCTATGATGAATGGGCGGAGCCTGAACAAAGGCAGCGGGTGTATCAAAAACTCATTGATATCGCCGGCGACACCGGCCTGCGGAGGTTGAACCAGGGCTGGCACGCCGCTTCGGTCGAGCCCCGGACGCCCTTTCCTGATCCCAAGCTGGTGGCCCTTTTTGAAAAGATCCCCATGAAATACAAGTACAATGAAAACTATGATCAGGAAAAAGGGGAAGTCCCCGAGAAGTGGATCCTGCGCAAGGCCCTCCAGGAGTATCTGCCCCCGGAAATCGCATGGCGCAAGAAAATGCGTTTTGCCAGGGGCGTGGGCGTGGATTCCCTCATGGACGAACTGGCGGGATCAAAGGTGAGCGAAACCCAGTTCGAGGCCATGCCCTATACCCCCATTGCCAAAATAAAGTTAAACTCCAGGAAAGAAAGGCATTACTACAACCTGTTCATCAAGCAGGGGGTCTTTCCCATGGCCTTTGAAAACCTGACCATCCGTTGGGACCCCTTTTACGAGACCTGAAAAAGGCCGTGCCCGGGCCGGCCAGGAGAACGAAACAGCCCTTATTCAAGGTCAATAAATCGGTCCTTTTTGATCACCCTCTCAGGATGAGGTCGGCACAAAGCATGGCGCTTCTGGCGGCGCCGTTGGTGGCCAACCCCCTGCCCTGGTACGTATCGCCTGCAAAGAAGAGGTTGGAGATGCCGGGGGCCTGGAGCCCGGGTTTGAAGCGGCCCACCAGGCCGGGCTTTCGGGCCAGGCCGTCACAGCCGTCCACATAATAAGGGAGCCGCCATTCCATCTTGTCTTGGATTCCGGGGAACATCTCTTTTACGTCTTCCCACATGAGGTCGAGCAATCGCTTCCTTTTGAATCTGTCCGAGGCCTCGGCATGCTCGCAGACGATATCCGTGTGCAGAAGCTGTTTCCCCTCGGGGGCCACAGAGGGTGAAAAATTAGACGCCGGAAACCCCTGGAAGGGGAACCCGGCGTGCCTGGTCCTCAGGGCCGTGAAAAAACAACGCTTTCCGGCCTCCACAATCGGTTCGGAAAGCCCGATCATGTAGCCGATAAGGCCCGTGACTTCGTGCCGGATATCCAGGATGCGCTTGAGCCACCACCCGGGCATGGGACCGGTCTCCGGGTTAAAATCCATCACATGGGGTAACTGGTAAATAGGCAGGGCACAGACCACTCGATGGGCGGAGATGACCCGGGTTTCAGGGAGACGGTATTCTTCCTGGTAGGGGTGTTTCCGGGACGGCACCCGGACACCGGTCGCCCGCCCGCCTTCGATAACCACTTCATCCACCTCGCAATGGGTCTCCACCTCCCCCCGCTTTTCCCGGACCGCCTCCACCAGGCCCCGGGTGATGCCCTCCATGCCCTCCAGGGGATAACTGGCCTGCAAGACCTGTCTGGTCTTCTGGAGATTATCCCTGGCGATATAGAGCACCTCTCCGGCCGCCATATCAATGGCCCTGGGGATGGTGGTCATGATCATGCCGATGTCGGTGAACAATTCCCTGATGGAAGGCTGGGGCACGTGTTCCATCAACCATTCCTCCAGGGAACGATTGTCCCAGGCTTCAATATCGGCATCCCCCATCCCGGCGATCCTCTGCAAAAGGTCCCTGAAGGCCTTTTTGTCTTCATCGCTCATGGGGACGAGTTCGGCCACATTGATAAAGCGCTCCCCGTTCCACATGTCCACGGTCTGGCTGAAGGGGGCCCACTGGACCTCCTTGCCCACCCGCTTGTTCAATTCCGTGCAACTGGCCTTTTCCCCCAATTCGATCAAATGGAGACCCACATCAACCCGCCACCCCTTTTCAGGATAGCCCTCATAGCTCATGAGCCGGCCCCCGGCCCTGGGGAATCTATCCAGAACCAGGACCTGTTGCCCGCCCTCTTTTGCCAGAATGGCGGCAACGCCCAGACCGGCAATGCCGGCGCCCACCACAATGGTGTCATATCGATCCTGCATCTCCCTCTCCTTTCTCTTGTTCATGCCGCTTCCAGCCTTTTTATCCCTCAAAAACCTCAGAGGCCTCAGGAGCAAAGGCTTAAGGTTCGGCGGCACACCCCGTGAACATCCACAAATATCTGCTCCCTGGACCGCCGCAGGCCTTCCGGCCGGACAGCGATCAATGCCACGTCGTCCACGGTGCCGGAACCCGAATCATATCGGGCCAGCAGGTCGCCCGGGACACCGGCCACAGGGGTTTCCTGAATAGATTCGGCAAGGCACCCTTCCATGCCCGAAGGTCCTGGGAACCGAAGATCCCAGATCCCGTCCGTGGCCAGGAGGAAGACCGAACCGGCAGGGGAGGGAAAGGCCTCGGCCTGGTAGACCTTTTTTGACCGCCCCGCCATCCAGAAGTTGGTCTGGGAGATCTGCCGAAGGCCCGATTCCGGATTGTAGTGGTACAGGAGGCTGTCTCCAGAGTGACAGAGGATCCCCATGGTTTCTTTGGGGCAGCGAACCACCATAAGCGCGGTTAATGTGGTGGCGTCACCGTAAGGGACCGCTGCCAGGACCGATTCCACGGCTCCCTTAAAGCGCTCCACCACACGGGTCACATCGCCGGAGCCACGGGTCAGGGCCCGGCCCACGCCCCTGAAGTCCGCGGCCATGCGGGCCAATCTATTCGTCAACCGTTGAGAGGCACCACTCGCCCTTTCAGACCCGTCCGCCACGGCAAAAAGGCCTTGTTGCAGGTCCATGAAAATGGCGTCCTCCCCCTGGGGACCACCCCGGCCCAACCTCATCCGTGCACCCACCCCGCGGGGCTGTTCAAATGAAAGGGAAATAGGTGTCCTTTCTTTATAGGGGCTCGCCCTATGGAACGATATCAAAGTATCGAATGTCCTGGATGTTGCCTTGCATCTCTTCGGGCTTCTTGAAAACCGCTTTGACCTTCATGCCCACCTGGATCTTGCTTAGGTCCGTCTCATTGATGATGTGGGAAAAAATGGCGTCCGCCCCCTCAATCCGGATATAGCCGTAGGTATAGGGAATGGGCCGCTGCTCCCCCGTATCCGGGTCGATAAAGGGATAGTTGACCACTGAAAAGGCGGTGAGGACCCCCTCATTGGGCAAAGGCACCAGTTCGTCCAGTTCCCTGAAACAGGGCCCGCAGAGCCTTCGAGGGGGGACATAGACCATCCCGCACGAGGGGCACCGTATCCCGATGAAACGCTGGTTTTCCCGGATCTCCTGAAAAAACCGGCTGCCGTGTTTGCCGATGGACCACTCATAGGGCATGGGTGTGGTAAAGCGCACCGTGAGCAAATCTCCATAATCGCGTTCCGTGGTCATGGTTCACTGGTTCCTTTCATACAACAAAAGGTTCAAGGTTGAGAAGATCCATGGAGATTACGGTTTGTCCGCGCTCAAGATCATCACATCGGACCAGAAGCAGCCCCCGAAACCTGTGGCCAGGGCCAGCCGCACATCGGGGACCTGCCGTTTCCCTCCCTTTCCCATGATCTGGATGGAGGCCTCCGCCACCCGCAGAAGCGCTGTGGCACCGATACAGTTGGTGCTGATGACCCCCCCCGAGGGGTTCACCGGAATGGTGCCGTCCATGTCCGTGTGCCCGTCGGCCACGAATCGAGGACCTCGGCCCGGACCGCAAAACCCAAGGTCTTCGATCCACTTAAGGCCCGCATAGGTATAGGGCAGGTAGAGTTCCGCCACGTCAAACTGCTCTGAAGGCCGGGTAATGCCCGCCTTTTGATAGGCCTCACGGGAGGCCCGCTTCAGGGAAACCAGCCCTTTGTTGTAATCCGATGAATCGCCGAACCAGGTGTAGGTGTGCCGCACGGCGCAGGAACGGACCCAGGCCGGTTTGGGGGCCAGTCTCTGGGCCACACCGTCGGCGGCAAAGAGGACGGCGCAGGCCCCGTCCGTGCGGGGGCATACATCCAGGAGTTTAATGGGATAGGCCAGCATGGGCGAGGCCATGACATCCTCCAGGGTAATGGGTTTCCTCAGGTGGGCATGAGGGTTGTTGAGCGCATGGGTACGGTCCCGCACGGCCACCCAGGCCGCATCCTCCTGGGCGGCCCCGTATTGCTCCATGTAGGCCGTGGCCTCGGTGGCCAGGCTGGGAATGGCGCCGGAATAGGAAAACCGGTCCCAGACGGGATCGCTGCAGGTGACGATGGCCGCGGTGGTGTCGCTCTCGGAGTTCTTTTCCCAACCGATGGCCAAAACCCTGTCAAAAAGGCCGGAGGCCACGTGGTAGTATGCGGCGATGGCCACGGAGCTTCCTGTTGTGCCGCCGGTGGTGACCTTCATGATGGGCTTCATGAAGCCCCCCGAGCCCTCCACGCTCCACGTGTCCACATAATTGATAGACTCAAAGTGGTCCATGTTGCCGATCACAACGGCGTCTACCTCATTTATGGTCAGGTCACAGTCCTCAAGGGACCGAACCACGGCCTCGTAAATCATCTCCCGGCCGTTGACATCCGGCCGATGGCTCTTGTGATCGGTCTGTCCCGTTCCCACAATGGCTACATTTCTTGGCATATTCGCTCCTCTGAAAGGCAGGCCCACCCGCCCTACTTGTCCGAGCTCACGATCCATACACAGTGGCTTTGTCCACAGGGGCCGTTGATGCCGTGGGCCAGGGCGGTTCGGGCCCCTGCCACCTGCCGGTCCCCGGCTTGTCCCCGGACCTGGAGGCTGGCTTCCGCGATCCTGGCAAGGCCGGCCGTTAAAAGGGCGTGGGCGGAGAGGACTCCGCCGGACGGGTTTACTGGCAGGGGTCCCCCCATGGCGGTCACCCCTTCTCTCTGGAGCCGGGCCCCTTCACCGGCCCCGCAAAACCCCATGCCCTCCAGCCAGAGGGGCTCCATGTAACTGAAGGCGTCGTAGAGTTCCAGCACATGGATCTCCTTCAGGGGATCACTGATGCCCGCCATGTCATAGGCCTTTTGGGCCGCCTTTTTCAGGGCCGGGGATTGGGCCAGATCCCGGTCGCCCAGGAAAAAGGCCTCGGAGCAATGGGCCACCCCGCGGATCCATGCCGGAAGAGTCTTTGCCTTTGCCGCGACCCCTTCCCGGGCGATGATGACGGCCGCGGCCCCGTCGCTGATAGGGCTGCAGTCCAGACGCTTGATGGGGTCCGCCAGTTTTTCCGAGGCCATCACGTCCTGGACGGTGATATCCAGGGGGAGGTGGGCCAGGGGATTGTTCCGGGCGTTCTGGTGGTTCTTCACCGAGACCCGGGCAAAATCCTCCTCACTCAGATCGAACCGCTCCATATAGGCGTTGGCCTGGAGGGCGGCGGCGCTCACGGCCTCGATGCCCAGGTGCCGCTGGTAGACGGGGTCGAACATGGCATTAGTGATGATCTTCATGTCGCCCTCGCTCCCCTTGCCGTGGGCCACCACCAACGTGGTGTCGAATCCTCCCAGAACGCGCATGGCCCCGTAAAAGGCCCCGAAGGTGCCGTCCCCTTCCACCGTGGACACGTTCTTATCATGGGCCCCGGCCGCCTCGCCCACAGCCATGGACGAGATGGTCCTGCCGTCCAGGAAGTCATTGGAAACGGTGATCACGTTGTCGATATCCTCAATGGTCATCCCTGCATCCTCAAGGGCATCCCGGGTGACCTCGTAGACCAGGTCGTAGCATGTCTTGTCCCGCATCCGCCCCCGGTAGGGGGTCTGGGCCACACCGACGATCGCTATGTTCTCCATAATACCGCCTCTCGATTCAATAGGTGCCAAATCGTCCTACGGATCTGATTCAAATCAGTCCGAAGCCTCTGCGATCTCAAAATCCGCAATGTCCAGGATGTGACCGGTGCGTTCCTCTTTGAACCTCGCCCTCACCCGAACCCCGTTTTTGAGCCTTTCCAGATCGTGTCGCACAATATGCAAGAGATCCACATCGGCCCCGTCCAGCCGGATCAGGGCATAGGCAAAGGGGGGTTCCGCCGGTTGTCCGGGACCGGTGTAACGGACCACCGTATGGGCCGTGACCACCCCTTCGGTGCCCAGTTCCACCCATTCCTTAATGTCCTCGAAGCACCGGCCGCAATTCTTTCGGGGCGGCACATACACCGTGTTGCACCCGGGGCACCGGTTGCCCCAAATCTTTTTATCATCCCGCAGTCCCCGGAGAAAACGGCTCCCCGTCTCACCCACCCACCAGGTATAAGGAACCGCAATCTGTCCTTTGAGGGTCAGGGCCTCCACATCATCCAGCCGATTGGTCATTCTCTATCTCCTTGTAAGCGGGCCTTTGGTTAAACAGAACTGCAGCTCTTTTACAAAGGGCGCGGTCCCTGTCCAGCCCGGGTTGATCACGTGGAGGAGTTTAGCGCACCCCCAAGCCCATGTCCAGCATGGGTCCTGAAAAAGATTGACATTTATTATCTTGACAGATAGCCTCTTTTTAAATAATAATTTTCCATAAAATTATGAGAGACTCCAACGTTCGTCTTGAACATATGTTATCCAAGCTCAAGAGGCAGCATTTTCGGATCACGCCTCAAAGGCTTTGCGTCGTGAAAATCCTGGCGGCCGGCAAAGGCCACCCCAGTGCAGAGGAGATCTATGCCCAGGTGAAAAAGGATTTTCCCACCACCAGTCTGGCCACCGTGTATAAGACCATCAATTTGCTCAAGGAAATGGGAGAGATCCTGGAGTTGGGGTTCAGCCATGACAGCAGCCGCTATGACGGCAGCAATCCCCATCCTCACCCTCATTTGATCTGCATGAGATGCAAAAGGATTGTGGATTTTGAGGCCCCCGCCTTGACCGGGATGGCCCGGGATATCTCCCGGAAGACAGGGTATGAAATCGTAAACCATCGCCTTGATTTCTTCGGCATTTGTCCTGAATGCCGGGAGGAGAAACAGAGCGGCTAATTTTTTTGTCTTTTGTAAGGATAAATATTACGCATTAAAATATCAGGGTGTTATAGTACACAGGATAGAACAGTAAACCTTAGCTGAAAAGGAGGTGGGTCAATGAAGGAACTCAAGATTGGGTGCGGCAAGCCCACCGGTGCAAAAGTCGGTGATGAAGGCAAAAAAGAAGTGGTTCAAGATCAACCCCCAAAGGGAAAGGAGAGCGCCATGTCTGTTGTCAGGGCTGGCCAGAAGGCCCCGGATTTCGAGGCACCTGCATTTCATGAGGGAAATTTCGGTCAGATCAAGCTTTCAGATTACGGGGGAAAATGGGTCATCCTCTGTTTTTATCCAGGGGACTTCACCTTTGTCTGAGCCACGGAACTGGCCGCAGTTGCGTCCAAATATAAAGACATTCAGGCCCTGGGTGCTGAAGTCCTCTCCGTGAGCGTAGACAGCCATTTCGTCCACAAGATGTGGCAGGACAACGAGCTGACCAAGATGGTGGACGGGGGCGTCCCCTTTCCCATGCTCTCCGACGGTCCGGGAAATATCGGCAAGATCTACGGTGTGTATGATGAAAATGCCGGCGTGGAAATGCGGGGCCGGTTCATTATTGATCCCGACGGGATGGTTCAGGCCATTGAGACCCTCACCCCGCCCGTGGGTAGAAACGTGGATGAACTCATCCGCCAGCTCCAGGCCTTTCAACATATCCGAAAGACCAACGGGGCCGAGGCGACCCCCTCCGGCTGGCGGCCGGGGAAACCCACCCTCACCCCGGGACCCGACCTGGTGGGGAAGGTGTGGCAGGCCTGGAAGGTGGAAAACGCCTTTTAGCCCTCCTCTTCAAGTGATCCGCCTTCACCATTGGAGGGGAAGCGGATCACTTCCTCATGGATAGACCCCGTTGTTGCAAACGCAGCGAGCTCCTAGACATACAACTGCAGTAAAAAAAGAAAGTTATGTCATTTTATATCCAGGGTCTGGATATCACTATTGGTGAATTCCAGATTTAAAGCGTTAAAAGCGGCATTTGAAGTCATAGAAGCCGAAATGCCGAATCCTTAAGCGCCTTTTTTTTGCAACAAGGGGGTAGACTATTCTGTTCTCAAAAGGAGCATGCTCACAGACCGCGTTCACTCCCGGCTAAACACGGATGAGCTCTTTCTTGCCCAGTTCCCCGAGACATTTCAAGACGTCTTCAAGGACATCATGACCGTCCTCATATCCAGGATAGGCCGGCTTTACCATATACGTGTGATTTCATATTTCGAGAGGCGCCTGTCGCAGCTCAAGACCTGCATGCTCTCCACCAAGGCCTGAGCAATCAACATTCGGTCAAAGGGATCTCTGTGATAGAATGGAAGTTTTGTCAATTCGACACAATGGGCCGTCTCTATCGGAAGCCAGTGAATGGCATTGGCATTCATTTCATCACGGATGACTTCCACCCATCCGGGCTGAAGCGAAAGTTTTCCCAGGCTCTTCTTAATGCAGATTTCCCAAAACCCGGCAGCGCTGAAAAAAAGAGCGTTTCCCGGATCCAGGTAAGACTTTTTTGCCGTATTGCTGAGCCGTTGGTCTCCCGTGATAAGCCATAGCAAGGCATGGGTATCCAGCAAGGTTTTCATTCCATGTAATCCCTGAAGTCCTCCAAAGGTTCATCGAAATCGTGTGACATGGAAAGAATCAGCCCTTTTGCGTTTCCGATTTTCCGGCGACTTCGCACCTCAGGCAGTACATCCAGGCGGACGACCGGTTGATTGCCCCTGGCAATGATGACCTCCTTCCCCCTAAGCGCCTCCTGTATCAGTTTTGACAGTTGCGTCTTGGCTTCATGAATATTGACCTGAAGCGTTTCCATGGCAGTCTCCTCGCGAGCACGGGTTTGTTTAATGTTAGCCAGGATAGCTAGCTAGGTAAAAATTGTCAAGAAAAAGGTGTGACCGTCCCGCACGTCAGGATGCTCAGCCGACGGATCTGTGCCCCTCCAAGGGCGTGGGGTCCAGTTCAAGGACGCAGGCGGTGCTGTATTTGCAATTGATCCAGGCGTCGATATAGGGCGGACAAGACCACCCAGGAAAAGAAAACAGGGGGCGGTTGGACGAGAATTAGCCTTTTGTTAGGATTGGATGAGCATCTTGACTTGCCCGCCCCGGCTGCTATAAAGTCCCCCCAGGAAAGGCCAATGATTTCACCGCGAGGGAGGATATGAACAAAAGGCATTTCTTTATAGGAGTTACGCTCTTTTTTGGGGTTTTGCTCATCCTCCAGGGTTGCAGCCGAAAAAAGACGTACACCATGTCTGAACAGGGAGAGAACACAGCCAGCCTCACCGTCCCGAACTTTGTCCAGGTCGGCAGCTTTGACGGAGACAGTGTGGAAAACATGATCTCTCGGATTATCTATGAGGGGAAGAGGGAGTTGACTTTCCCTGCAGGGGAACACGTCGTAGAGATCCGGTATAATGACATCTGGGACATCGATGACTATGACCATGAAAAGATCATTTCAGATTATATCACCCTCCGGTTCCAGGCAAAGCGGGGTGGCCGGTATAAACTGAATGTGAAGGCCCCCGAGGACCGGAGCGGCGCCCATGAATTGGCCGCAAATTTTACGGCCGCCATTATCGATGCCCAAACAGGGCAGAGGGTCTCTCGCTGAGTTTTTCCCTCATGACGCCTGCTCCGCGCCTGCTGGAATATGATGACAGGCCGCGACACGCTCAGGGCCAAGGCCCATCCCCGCGTGGTAATCTCTAAATCTCCGGAATCCTTCCGCCCCCATATAGCGTTTGAGCATCCTGTGATCGGTGTTGGTGAGATCTACAAAGATGAGGCCGTCTAAGGTGTCGCCGAAGTGGGGGTCCACATTGAAGCAAAGGACTTTTCCACCCAGCTTCAGATACTGCTTTAAGAGGATGGGCACCCCTTTTCCATCCGCCTCCAGGCCCGAAATCCACGATGAGAGTTCATCCAGATCATTGCGGTGCAGGCACTCTTTGTCCCTGATCAGGGAGATGACCTTGTTCCGGCGAAAAGGCCTTCGCGCCTTGACCATCCTGGAGAGCTCAGGGGAAAAGCTGTTCACCCTTAGAAAGGCCGCCATGAGCTGGCGGGAGAAATGCCCATATTCGTTGGATATGCTGACCGCTCCAAAAAGGGTCTTGTAATAAGGATGTGCCCCCACATACTGGCCGATCCCTTTCCAGAGAAGGAGAAGGGGCGAGTAATCCCTTTGATATTCAACCCTTATGAAGGTACGTCCCAGTTCAAGGGCCGGGCCCACTCTGTCAAGCAACCGGGTACGGTATTTGAAAAGGGTATGGGTATAGAGCCCCTTCCTCCCGTACCTGGGAAGGATCTCGAGAGTGGGCCCCAGGCGGTAGGCCCCGACCAGCTCTTTGTCGCGATGATTCCATAAAAAAAGGTGAAGATAGATATTGTCGAACCGGTCCAGGTCGATGGCGCGCCCCGTCCCTTCCCCGAGGAGCCGAAAGGTCTTTTCCCTGAGCCGCCCGATTTCCCGAAAAATCATGGGAATCTGGCTCGAGCGTGCGTAATACACTGAAAAATCGGAATTTTGGAGAAGCCTCTGATCATGGGGGAGCGATTGGACTTCCCGGGCCAACACCTTTGGATCCACGGCACAGGCGACAGGGTCCATCTTCCTTTCAGAGGACCGGCGCATCTTTGGAAGGACCTTGGTCCGGCCTTTGACTCCGGCCATCCCCAGGAGATAGGTGCGAAATCTCAAGTATTCGGTCACATGGGCCGCGTCTTTCAACGGGGCCAGGTTTTTGTAAGGAATGAGGCGGCCGATCCTGAACTCCACCTCCGTCCCCTCTTTCTTGAGCGTCTCCCGCGGGAGCATCCCCGTGCGAAGCATCGGGTGGGCGAGTCCTGCAATCTGAAAAACGGCGCTGTTCCTGCCCTTGAAATACACGGGCAGCACCGGGGCCTTTGTCAGTTGCACCAGGCGTCCCACAGTATAGCTCCATGCCGGATCTTCGATCTTCCTCCGCCTCCACGAGAAGTGGGAGACCTCCCCGGCCGGCAAGACCACCAAAATGCCCCCTGCCTTGACCCAGCGTATGGCTCTGGTGATGGAGACAATATTTCTGGAGGTGGATGTCTTTTGGTTAAAAGGATCTACCGGAAAGAAAAGGGGTTTCAACTCCCGGATGTCTTCAAGAAAATAATTGACCAAAATCCTGATGTCTTTTCTGACGGAGGAAAGCACGGAAGCAAGGATCATCCCATCGATGCCCCCGAAGGGATGATTGGCGACCACGATGGCCGGCCCTGATAGAGGAATGGCTTCCCGTTCCTTCTCGTCCAGATTGTGCCGGATATGCAATCTCTGGAGGGTGCATTCCAGGAATTGAAAAGGATCGCTGCACTCGGGGAGTGTGTCGTAAAGGCTCCTGACCTTATCCACCGAGAAGATCTTCTCCAAAAGGCCGTTCACCCCTGTCATAACCCATTGTCTGATAGACAGGCCGCCCTGCCCCTCAAGGGGAATCAGTGTCCTCAAGGTCTCCCTTTGTGTCATGGCAATCCTCCCAGGCCTTATAAGAAAAACGCCGGTAAAACGAGGCAAGTACACCATCGAGAAGGGATATGTAGGAGGCCTTGGTTAGTCTGTAATGAAGATTTTATTAAGAAATGAATAGAAGGGGGGCGTTATAAAGCCCACGGCATTCCACGCCGGGAAGGTGATCCACAGGTTCCCTGCTTCATCAAAGGCGATTCCGTCCGGAAAGCCAAGTTCGGCCAGCGGAAGAGGGCCGTAAAGCTCGCATCAAATCCCTTTTTAAAAAACCTCTTCCTGGGGAATAAAACCCGATGCTTTTACGATTCCCTGCCCCTTTCCGCTCAGGACAAACACGATGAGCGATTTGATGTCATAGGAGAGGGTTTTTTCATTCACATAGAGGTACAACCGCCTTGATATGGGATAATACCCCTTTCTGGCGTTTTCAACCGTCGGTCCCACACCGTCCACAGAAAGGGCTTTCACTTCATGATTGAGCAGGGCAAAGCTGACATAACCGATGGCGTCAGGCTGCTCCGCGACGTAGGCCAAAACCCCGCTGTTACTATGTTGAACAACACAGCCCCTTTTGGGCTCTTTGGATCCCAGGACAACCTGTTTCCACACCTCGCCCGTCCCAGATGAGAGGGCCCTGGTGACCACACTCATCCCTGAGGCCCGGCCGCCGACCTCATCCCACCGTCTGATGTCTCCCTTATAGATTTTGCCCAATTGATCAAGGGAGAGGTTGTTGACAGGATTGGAAGGGTGAACAATCGGGACGATCAGGTCATTGGCAAAGGAAAAACCCTTGATCTGAACCCTCCTGTCCTTGGCGTAGGCAAGCATCCCGGGGGGAACGGGGGATGAACACATGGCCATATCGCATTTTCCATGGATAAGGGTCTCCAATCCTTTCATGGACCCCTCTGAACTCACCAGGATGTCAATTTCTCTTTTCACGGAATAGAGCTCTGAAATCCTCATCATAAAAGGCCGGATGGTGGTTGACCCTGCAACCCGAATTGTGGCCGGTTCCTCCTTGGAGCACGCCCAGGGGATAAGACACAGAAAGGCCAGAAGGATAAAAGATGCGGCATTTTTGGCCAGATACAACTTGGGTCTCTTTGATTTCATCACCGTCCTCGCAGTCACAATCCATTAGCCCGGCCTTTTCTTTATCAAGTTTTGCCTGAGAATGAAAGAACAAACAGGGCCTGTTCTACGGGCCGGCGGATCGGTCTGTGACTTTTCTATGCAGTACCAACGGCAGTCAGACCATCAAAGAGCACCCCCGGCCTATCCCATTTCTAACCGTTTTCAAAGATGAGCTTAACATGCGGAGGTTAACTAATCTTGAAAAGACGCTGGGAGGGAGAATGGCGATGGCATCCAAACGGGAAAGGATCAAGGAACTGATGAGAAAGGCAATGGCAGATTCAGCCTTGTCGGAAGAAGAACAGGAACGGGTTGACGAGATTCACCGGAGCGCTATTTGTACGGCCCAAGAGATCGCAGGCCATTACGACCGATGGAGCCACGCCTACGAGGCAGCCCTGTACAAGGAGCTCAAGAAGCGTCAAGGAGAAATCCAGCGGCTTCGTCAGAGCGCAAGCGCCCGCGCCTTGAATCCCATCAGGCTTTAGGGCCTCTTGCTACAACAACCTTGCCCCCATCTCCGCCACCTGAGAACGTTCACCCTTGAACAGGCTGATGTGGCCTGTTGTCGGTTCACCCTTCAGCTTTTCCACCAGATAAGTGAGCCCGTTGCTGCTTGAATCCAGGTAGGGGTGATCAATCTGCTCCGGGTCGCCGGTGAATACGATTTTGCTGCCCTGTCCGACCCGGGTGACCAGCGTCTTGATCATGTTGGGCGAGAGGTTCTGGGCTTCGTCACAAAGGATAAACTGCCCGGGTATACTCCTGCCCCGGATATAGGTAAGGGCTTCAAGTTCCACAACGCCCCTTCGTAAAAGATCATCAGACAACCCGAAGGCGTCGGGGCAATTGCGGAACAGGAACTCCAGGTTGTCGTATATGGGTTGCATCCATGGCCGGAGTTTCTCTTCCTTGGATCCCGGCAGGTACCCGAGATCATTGCCCATGGGAATAACCGGGCGGGTGATAAGAAGCCTGCTGTATGCTCCCTCTTCCAGGACCTTTTCCAATCCCACGGCGAGGGCCATAAGGGTTTTGCCGGTTCCAGCGCTACCCACAAGGGTGACCACCCTGATGGAATCATCCAGGAGGAGTTCCATGGCGAATTTTTGCTCTTTGTTTCGGGCCCTCAGCCCCCAGCACCGGGCGTTGGGGTGGATCAAGGGGTGGAGCTCTCCATCGGCATAACGGCACAATGCGGACTGGGACGGTTCATTCGGGTTTCTCAAAACGATAAATGTGTTGGGATAGGGGGTCTCCCCTCCAGGCCATGCCAGCCGGTTGTGGGTGAAAAAAAGAGCCATCTGTCCGCTTTCTATATAGATCTCTTCCACACCCGAATAGAGATCCATATATTCGATCTTGTCCGTATTGAAATCCTGGGCTTGTATGCCGAGGACATCGGCCTTGATCCGCAGGTTCAGGTCTTTGGTCACCAGAAACACAGGCCCGTCTCTTTCCAGGCTCAATCCCTGGGCCACGGCAAGAATCCGGTTGTCATACTTTCCGCAATCCAGCCCTCCGGGAAAATCCAGGATTTCTTGATGATTCAGTTCAATCTCAAGACGGCCTCCATTTTTGAGATGAACGCCCTGGGAGAGTTTGCCCGCCTCCCGCAGGCGATCAAGCTCACGGGATACGATCCGGGCGTGTCTTCCGATTTCATTCTGGGCTTTCTTCCAATTGTCGATTTCTTCTATGACAGGCAGGGGGATGACGACATGGTTTTCCGAGAAGGCGTAGATGGCCATGGGATTATGCAACAGGACATTGGTGTCCAGGACATAAGTCTTGGGCATTGAAAGACACCTCCTTCCGGTAAAGGGGAATAAAATATGATGAAGGGCCGGGAAATTGAATAAGCGGGGTGTGTGTTTGTCATGAGCTGTTTTGGGGGAACGAAATCTTTCCTTAGACTTCGCATTGGATATTTCCAGTTAAGGGGACAAAGATTTGGAAAATATTACTGTTGTGTTAGGGACGTGCAAAATCGGCATTGTGAAGTGTTTTTGATTCACGGTTTTCCGAAAAAGACCGGGTCCAAACAAAAATCGTACATGAACCTAATACATACAAAATCAAAGGCCCTTAAAATGCAAAAAAACTGATTTCAGGAGGCCCTACTTGCAAGGGTTCAGCCTCAACCTGGAGATGATTCAATCCATCTTTTCTTTTGCCAAACCCCTGGGTCATAACGAGGACCCGGAGGAGTTGAATCTCGGCTTCGGGTTTCTATACTACGGACTGGTCAGGGCCCTTCGGCCTCATCACGTAATGGTCATCGGCTCCGGTTTCGGGTTCAGTGTGGTCTGCCTGGCCCTGGGGCTCAAAGACAACGGACTGGGACAACTCGCCTTCGTGGATCCCTCCTACGACGTTCTAAAACACGGACCCTTCAAGACCCTCGGGGGACGGGGCATGTGGAGTGATCCTGACTCGGTGGCCCAGCATTTTGAGCGGTTCGGTCTCGGCAAGTTCGTAACCCACTACAAGGCCACCAGCGAATCCTTCTTCTCCCGGTACAAAGAACTGGGTCTGCCCAAGATCGACCTGGGATTCGTAGACGGCAATCACGCATTCAAGCACGTGAAGCATGATTTTCTCCAAATAGCCAAGAGGATGGGGAAAAACGGCTATATCCTGCTCCACGATACAAACATCTCCTTTAGGGAAATCATTCACCACGCCGGTGTCAAGCGATGGCTTTCCCTGATCAAGGGGGACTCGGAATGCTTTGAGGTCGTCAATTTTCCTTTCTCCTCGGGTGTTGCTCTTGTGCGGGTGCTGAAAGACGAGGCATGGAAAGGCTTGGAACTCTCATCTTAATTCTTCTTGCGGCGGGAGGGCTTATATCCCTGGCCTTTGTCTTTTGGCGTTACGTCTGGTTCAGCCGCAACCCCAAGCGAACCCCCCCCGAGGGAGAAAACATCCTGAGCCCGGCGGACGGAAAAGTCGTCTATGTGCGGAAGGTCCGATCCGGCGAATCCGTGATCTCCACCAAGCATAAAAGATCCATCCTACTATCAGACCTTCTTCGTAAAGACCTGGATGGAGAAAAACTCCTTATAGGGGTATTCATGAGCCCCTTTGACGTTCACGTAAACAGGTCTCCCCTTGGCGGGACCGTTCAGTCCGTCACACATTATCCGCCGGTCCACAAGAACCACAACATGACCTCCATGCACTGGCGCACCCTGCTTAACTTCACACCTTTCTACGAAAGAAGCCCCCACCTTATAACAAACGAGCGCACTGTGACGCACATCCGAGGGTTCTTTTGTGGAGAACCTCTCTCCTGTCATGTGAATCAGATCGCGGGGGGAAGCGTCCGCGGCATCGAGTCCATTGCCCGGCCGGGTTCCACCCTCAAGAGGGGAGACATCTTGGGCAGAATCAAGATCGGCTCCCAGGTCGATACGGTGATCTCATGGAAGCCTACAATGCATCTGCGCGTACGGCCCGGCATGAAAGTTCGAGCGGGCGAATCAATTCTCGTGGAAACCCTTTCAAACCAACCCATATCAAAGGAGGAAGGATAGATGAACACTTCCGTCTTAAAGGCAGACCTTCATGTCCATTCCAAATACTCTACAAGGCCCTCGGAGTGGATTCTCCGAAAGCTCGGCTGCTCGGAGAGCTACACCGACCCAAAGAACCTGTACCAAATGGCCAAGGCCCGGGGCATGGGCCTGGTGACCATCACGGATCATAACACCCTGGCCGGAAGCCTCGAGATAGCCCATCTGGATGACACCTTTGTGAGTGAAGAAGTGACCACCTATTTCCCCGAGGACCGTTGCAAACTCCATGTCCTTGTCCATGATATCACCGAGAGCCAGCATGAGGACATCACCAAACTCCGCGAGAACGTGTTCGACCTTGTTCCATATCTGAACAAGGAAGGCATCTCCCACGCGGTAGCCCATCCCCTCTATTCAATTAACGACAAGCTCACCCCGGAGCGTGTGGAGCAGATGTTTCTCCTCTTCAATGTATTTGAGCTCAACGGTTCCCGGGACCATTATCAAAATGAAATCCTCAAGGAAATAATCACGCCCTTGAACCGGGAAGACATCCATTTTTTGGCCGAAAAATACAGTCTCGATCCTTACGGCAGCGACCCGTGGAACAAGCGCCTCATAGCCGGCTCCGACGATCACTCCTCATTGAACATCGCCACAACCTGGACAGAGGTTGAGGGCGCGGTAGCCGTCCAAGACTTTTTGTCCGCCGTCATGGAGGGAAGGGCCAGGACTTCGGGGAGGGATTCTTCTCCCAAGACCCTGGCCCATAACCTATACAGCATCGCCTATCAATTCTACCGCAATAAGCTTTGCCTTGATCGTTATCTCAGCCGGGAACTTCTCCTCCGATTCGTGGACCGCACCCTGACCCCTCCCTCCGGAGAAGAAGAAAGCTTGATGAACCGATTAAAAACCACCGTGACCAACCATATGCCCCGGGGTCTTTTCCATCGATCCGCCCCCAATACCTTGACAGGGCTTTTACAGCGGGAAGCCAAGGAAATCCTGTCCGGCAATCAGAAGATGACTCTAATCCTTAAGTCTCCATCCAAGGATCCGAAGGTCGCGGAAGAGGCCTGGTATGAGTTTGTAGTCAGCATGTCGGACAAAATTCTGAAAGAGTTTGCAGACACCATTATGGACAGCCTTTCAGGGGCGAATGTGTTCCACATCTTTAATACCATCGGATCCGCCGGCTCCCTTTACACCATGCTCGCCCCCTACTTTGTGGCCTACACCGTGTTTACAAAGGACAGGCGGTTCTGTGCCCTCTGCGGGGACAGGCTGGGGAAAAAGCAGGCCCCATCCTCCCCAACGAGATTGAAGCTGGCCCACTTTACGGACACCTTTTATGAGGTCAACGGTGTGGCCAAGACCCTTCAGATGCACGTAAAGATGGCGTTGAAAAACAATAAGCATCACACCATCCTTACCTGCAGCCCCGAGCCGGACACCACAGGGGTGATCAACTTCACCCCCATCGGCACCTTTGACCTGCCCGAGTACCCGGATTTAAAACTCTACTACCCCCCTCTCCTGACCATGCTTCAGAAGTGCTACGAGGAGGGATACACCCACATCCATTCGGCAACACCCGGCCCCATTGGGATTGCGGCCCTTGTCATAGCCAGAATTCTTAAGCGGCCCATATGCAGCACCTATCACACGGCCCTGCCGCAATATGTGGCCCAACTCACGGAAGATCCCGCCATGGAAGAACTTATGTGGCGTTATGTCCTTTGGTATTACAACCAGACGGACCTCGTCTATGTGCCTTCGGTGGCCATGGGAGAAGAGCTTGCCCAAAAGGGCATTCCCAAGGAAAAAATCCAGTTCTATTCCCGGGGCATCGATAACGTGCGGTTTCATCCCTCCAAAAGGAATGGGTTTTTTAAACAGCACTACGGTCTTCAAGACAATGTGCTCAAGTTGCTCTACGTGGGGCGGGTGTCTAAAGAAAAAAACATCACCCTCCTCGAAGACGTCTTCAGGCGGGTAAACAAATTACGAAAAGGCGTTCATTTGGTAATCATCGGGGAAGGTCCCTACTGCATTGAAATGAAAAAGAAGATGGCCGGGCTCCCTGTTACTTTTACCGGATTCCTTGGAGGGGAGGACCTGGCCCAGGCCTATGCCTCCGGTGACATCTTTGTATTCGCTTCAACCACGGACACCTTCGGCAATGTCATTCTTGAGGCCCAGGCATCAGGTCTGCCGGTGGTGGTTACCGATGAGGGCGGGCCCAAAGAAAACTTGATCCCCGGGGAAACAGGGTTCGTGGTTCCCGCGAAGGATGCGGATAGATTTGTTCAATCCGTACTCGAACTCGTTGACAATCCGTCCCTGCTTCAGGCCATGAGGAAAAAGGCCCGGGGATATACCGAGACCCGATCTTTCGAGGAGGCCTACATCCAACTCTGGAACAGCCATAGAAGTCTATCGTGAATAAATCCGCTTATATCAAGTCTTACTCCCGGCTTCCCTGCGGCAGGCCCCCATCCCCCTCACCATGCGAGGCTTCGCCGGAAAAAGAGAGATAAAATGTCACTCAAGATCCCCCAGTTCTTTCGCGTCATCTCCTCCCTTTGGGCCGGCCGCATACCGGGCCAGCTCATCATTCAGTTTACGGACCATTGCAATGCCCGTTGTCCCCAGTGCGGCATGCGTGTTACCAATCACTTTCCCAGACACCGGTTAAATGTGGATGATATCAAAAGGATGCTGGATGCAGCGCCCCGAAAGGGGATACAGGTGGTCTCTTTCACGGGCGGTGAACCCCTGCTCCACCTTCAAGACCTGATCACCCTGATAAATCATGCAGGCCGGGCGGGAATCCAATACATAAGAACAGGCACAAACGGCTTCCTCTTTTCCCGGCCCCAGGGGCCGGGATTTCATGGCCGCATCAACCGCCTTGCCGAGGCCCTTGCAGCAACCCCGCTCAGGAATTTCTGGATAAGCATCGACTCAGCCCTGCCCCACGTCCATGAAGAAATGCGAGGGTTCAAAGGGATCGTCAAAGGAATACAAAAAGCCTTACCCATCCTGCATGAATACGGCATATACCCTTCAGCCAACCTGGGCATAAACCGAAACGTGGGGGGAGAATTGACCCGCTCCGTGACCATTGCAGGCGGATCCCCAAAGGAGTTCGCCCATTTTGAAGAGAGCTACCGAGAGGCCTTTCGTTCCTTCTACCGCTTTGTGGACGGCCTCGGTTTCACCATTGTCAACAGTTGCTATCCCATGAGTATTGAAATAGGCGACGGCGACTCAGGCCTGGACCCCGTGTACGCCGCCACCTCCCGGGAAAACCTGGTGCGTTACAACAGCCGGGAGAAAGCCGCCCTGTACAGGGCATTGTTCCTGACCATTCCGGAATTCCGCCACAGACTCAGGATTTTTTCTCCCCGCACCTCGCTGCGCGCCCTCTTTAGGTCTTATGCGGGCGGGGAAGAGGAGGCCTACCCCTGTCGTGGAGGCCTTGACGCCTTTTTCGTGGATTCCACCGGAGGAAATACCTATCCCTGCGGATACAGAGGCGGTGAAAATATGGGCAAGTTTTGGTCCCTGGAGCCTGGAAAACAAAACGGCAAGGAAGGTTGCAGGCTCTGTGATTGGGAGTGCTTCAGGGACCCTTCCGAGTTATTTGGTCCCCTTCTTCAGATCAAGTCGTCGCCCTTCAGCCTCCTGAAAAAGCTCTTTGGGGACCATGAATATTTTGGAATCTGGAGGGAAGACCTTTCCTACTACCGGGCCTGTCACCTCTTTGACGGCCGGCGCCCGCCGGATTATAAGAAACTCGCCAGGTTCCAGGGGGCGGGGGAAGGGTCTGGACCTAGGGTTTCATCAGGGTAAGCCGCCTCGTTCCCATGATCTGTCTGAAATTGGCCCCCTGACTGATGCATCGCAGGGCCAGATCCGCTTCCACCACCTTTGTGCCTGAGAGGGCGTCCACGCCGTAGTCAAATAGTACCGGGGAGAGGGGGACCGTATCTCCCAGCATGATCACATAGGCTTTCGGGTCACACAGTTCAAGGAGAGTCTCCAATGAATGGTTGGTGAGGGAGGTCCCGGTAAGAGCCACAAGGTCTGCCTGGGGGATGAGGCGGTACGCCTCCCTTTCCTCAAGGTCCCCCTCCCTGGGGTTTTTCTCGATCACCCACAGTTCCCTGACCGCCTTTCTGACCTCGGGTATAAACGGGAAATGCCCCACCACCACGACCCTTTTGTTTTCTCCCTTCTGGAGCATGAGATCCCGGGCATTGAGCTCTTCACAGGCATCCTCATCAATGTCCAGGACCGAATTGAGGGCCGCCATTCCCAGGGCCGCCTCAAGGATGCTCTCCGAAAAGGCCATTTGCACGAGATCGCGGGCGCTCTTATCCATGAGAAGGCCGGGCTCTTTCACAAGGGGGAGGTCCTGGCGCAGGGCATCCCTTGGGAGGGTGGCGGCCAGGCCGCAACACCGGGTCAGCACGCCCGTGTGGAATATCCCCTGGCGGATATCCCTTACCGGGGCATCCATGTCGAGGGTAGAAATGAGGTGTTCAAGGATTTTCATGAGGTTATGGGATAAAACGGGCCTGGGCGGGAGAGGATCCGCAATCATTGATTTCTTTATACACTTTATTCAGGAGGCATAACGGCATGCCAAGGAACCGTTATTTTTCCCCGCCCAGGCCCGGATTCCACCCGGCCCAGTTCCAGTATGCCTAAGGGGCGCCCCTTTTCATCTCTCCAGACGTTCCGCCACTTCCTCCCAGATCTACTTGACGGCCTCGGCCCCCTTGGATTGGCCGTCACATTCAAAAACGCCCTTTCCCCCAGCTATTCGGATAATCATTATTGACTCCCTCAATCTCTTCTCTTACCGCCCTATAGTATATGGCGCCGTTCTCTGTTTCCGCATGGATTTGGCGCGTCCCCAGCAGGTTGCCAAGATATTTTGAGACTTCATTGGGGTGCATGCCGAAGACCCTGGCGATCTGCTCCGCCGTACAGGGGCGGCGCTTCAACATGGAAAGGATGGTATCCTTGTTTGCCTTGACCTTAGAATCCCCATCCGTGGTGAATTCAGCGATCACCCTGGCGGGAGGGTCAAAAAGGGGGCAGAGAGCAGTCATTTGATCCTTGGAAATGGGCTGTGCAAAGCCTTCTGCGGGGGGGCGTACGCACGTATTAAGATGGACCCGATGGGGACGGATCTCCCGGACCAGGGTTGAGATCTTGCTTACGTCCGCAGGCGCGGAATTCACGGCCGCCACCAGAAAAACCTCCACCCACAGATCTCCCTTGAACCGGGCCCGGAAGGCCGTCTCCCCCTCGATCAGTTGAGCAAAGCCGAGCTCCTGATGAGGCCGGTTCACCCATCTGTAGGAGGCCTGATCCCAGGCACTGAGAGACATCTTGACCACATTCGCAAGAGATGCGGCCTCTCTCACCTGCGGGAGGGTCAAAAGGGTACCGTTGGTCAAAAGCGCCACGGGAATGGTGGTGTGGGATCGGACGAAGTCCAGCACTTCTCCAAAACGGGAATGAAGCGTAGGCTCGCCAGAGCCCGAGAGGGTAATGTAGTCGGCCTGGCCGCCTCCCTCCAGCCACCCTTTCAGTTCCGCCATGACCTCCTCTGCGGGCACATACTCCCGGCGGTGGAGGGTCTTATCCGTGGTGCGGCCCAACTGACAGAAGATGCAATCCAGGCTGCACGTCTTATAAGGCGTCAGGTCCACTCCGAGAGACCGTCCCAAGCGCCTTGAAGGCACCGGTCCGAAGAGATATTTCCGCTCCCCCATTGATCGTCCTTTTTTTCCGGGGGACTCTGCCCCCGTTTTCCTGAAAGTCACCCCCCCAAAGATGGGGACGAGGGCCTTTTAAACCCCCTTACCAGAATAAAGCAAATCCTGTGCCGAGGCAAAAAAGGCCCGGCCTCTTCTAAAATAATGCTTTTTTTCAAAGGGTTATTAGAAATACAGGGGCGGGGAGTCCAGTGCATTCAAGCTACGTTGTATTTTTCATTAGTCGCTTTTGCGCGACCATGTTTGAGTTGTTCCTGAATTGGCCCTCCCATCCCTGGCCGGGAGATCGATATTGAGCCTTTTGATCTTTCGATACAGGGTGCTCTTGTGCATATTGAGTTCACGGGCGGTGGCCGTGCGGTTGTAATTATTGCGGCGCAGGGTATCCATGATCACCCGGGTTTCCGTGGATCTCAGGGCCGCGTCCATCCCCGCCTGAGGCGCAGGCCGAGCGTTGAAAACCTGCAGGCTTTCAGGGAGACACTGCACGCTGATCTCTCCTTCCGGGCAAAGCACAAAGGCATGTTCAATGACATTTTCCAGCTCCCGAATATTCCCGGGGTAATCATGAAACATGAGCAAAGAAAGGGCCTCCTGGCTGATCCCGGTGACCCCCTTGCCCCTCAGCCGTCTCAGCCTCCCGATAAGATGGTCCACCAGCATGGGAATATCTTCTTTGCGTCTCCGCAAGGGGGGGAGGTCCAAACACACCACGTTGATTCGATAAAAGAGATCCTGGCGGAACTTGCCTTTTTTCACCAGCTCGGCAAGATCCTTGTTTGTAGCGGCGATGACACGCACATCCGCCTTGACAGGACGCGTAGAGCCCAGCGGCTGATAGGTCCTCTCCTGGAGCACGCGCAGGAGCCGGACCTGAAAGGCGGCGCTCAAATCCCCGATTTCATCCAGGAGTATGGTCCCCCCCTCGGCCAGGGCAAAATGGCCCGGTTTGTCTTTCACGGCATGGGTGAAGGCCCCGGCCTTGTATCCAAAGAGCTCGGACTCCAGCAAGGTATCCGGCAAGGCCCCACAGTTGATGGCGACAAAAGGTTTTCGACTCCGGGGGCTCAGCCCATGGAGGGCACGGGCCAGGAGTTCCTTGCCTGTCCCCGTCTCACCCTTGATCAGGACCGTACTGTTACTTTCCGCCACCTGGGGTAAGAGCTTGAATATCCGGTGCATTTCCGGGCTGCGGCTAATCATGTCCTTCACCTGATAGCGGCCCTCCAATTCCTTGCGCAACTCCTCAACCTGGCTCATATCCCGGAAGGTCTCCACCCCGCCAAGGACCTGCCCGTTCTCATCCTTGAGCAAAGAGGTACACACCACCACCGGAATGCGTCGCTTTTCAGAGTTCACAAAGTAGGTGGAGGTGTCCACAAAGGTCTTGCCCTGCCTCATGGTCCTGTGAAGGGCGCAGTCCGTTTCGCACATGTTGGAGCGAAACACCTCCCAGCAGTGCTTACCCAAGGCCTCATCCCGGGAGATCCCGGTGATCTGCTCCGCGGCCCGATTAAAAGAGGTAATCCGCCATTCATGATCCACGGTGAACACCCCGTCGGAAACGCTGTCCAGGATGATTTCAGTGACATGCTGGGGAATCTGATAGTCTTTATCGGACGTCATGGGCACAAAACCTCTCAGGAACGGGGTTAGTCTACCCTTATCTCACATTATGTCAATGGCGTTGGACCTCTTTCCTCCCAGCAGGCTCGATCCCGGGCCCTGGTCTCAGGCCCCCGGCAGGGGCTTTGGCCACAAAAACGTCCGGTCCCGGAGGATTTCTTGACGAATTCGCCGATTTTGGTTAAGTTCGCTTAACTTTTTGAACCGTTCCGGCAACCCCTTTAGATGCCGTTCGACCCCCTCACGGCGGTGAAAGACATGAAGGCCTCAGTTTTCGACTATGACTTCATTGTGATCGGTTCCGGGTTCGGGGGCTCCGTCTCCGCCCTCCGCCTGGCTGAAAAGGGTTACCGGGTCGCCGTGATCGAGAAGGGGAAACGGTATCGGCCCGAGGATTTCCCCCGTACCAACTGGAACCTCCGAAAGAGCCTGTGGGTCCCGGAAATGGGCCTTTACGGCATCTGGTGTTTCACCTTGCTCAAACATATCTTCATCCTCCACGGTGCGGGCGTAGGAGGTGGGAGCCTCAACTACTGTAACAACCTGCTCATTCCCGCGGCCGAGGTCTTTGAAAAACCCGAGTGGGGCCCGGGAGAATGGAAGGCCAGGCTGGGGCCCTTTTATGAAAAGGCAAAGACCATGCTCGGGGCAACCCCCAGTCCCTCCGTGGGCAAGGCCGATGAACTCCTCGCCAAAATCGGCCGTGAGCTCCGAGGTGAGGACACCTTCCATATCAACGAGGTGGGTGTCTATTTCGGAGAACCGGGTAAGAGGGCACCCGACCCCTATTTCAACGGCGAGGGTCCGCAGAGGACGGGTTGCACCTTTTGCAGGGCCTGTATGACCGGTTGCCGTGACGGGGGCAAAAACACGCTGGACAAAAACTACCTCTACCTGGCGGAAAAACGCGGTGTGAGAATCCTGCCGGAGACCGAAGTCACAGGGGTCCGGCCCCTTGAGCACGCCTATGAGGTCCTGGCCCGGAAATCCACGGGCCTGGCCCACCCCAAAACCACCTTCCGGGCCCGGGCCGTGGTTTTCAGCGGCGGGGTTATGGGGTCGGTGAAGTTGCTCATGAAATGCAAAGATGAGGGGTTCCTCCCAAAGCTTTCACCCCAGCTCGGAAACTTTGTCCGGACCAATTCCGAGGCCCTTGTAGGCGTGGTTGCCGGGGAAAAAGAGGCCGATTCGGCCGACCAGATTTCCATCACCTCGGGGATCCACCCGGACGGGGACACCCACGTGGAGGTGGTTCGCTTTGCCCAAGGCTCCGATCTCATGGGCCTCCTCACCGCACCTCTTACCGACGGCGGCGGGCGGATCCCCCGTTTCCTCCGCTTCTTCGGCAATGTTTTGAGGCACCCCCTGGAATTTCTGAGTTGCCTGTGGCCTTTCGGCTTCGGGGCCCGGGCCTCCATTCTCCTGGTCATGCAAACCACCGAAAACCACCTCCGCTTCCAGTACAAACCCCGGTGGTGGAATCTGGGTCTCCGGGGCCTCACCTCCCATCTCGCCGATAGGGCCAGGCCCATCCCCACCTACAATCCGGTGGCCAATGATATCGCCAGGCGTATGGCCCGCGAGATGAAAGGCCGGCCCAAGAGCTCATGGGCGGAGGTCCTCTTTGACGTCCCCACCACAGCCCACATCCTGGGGGGTGCCGTTATGTCTGAGGGGCCCGAGACCGGGGTGGTGGGTTACAACGGGGAGGTCCACGGCTATCCCGGCCTTTACGTGGTGGACGGCTCAAATGTTCCGGTGAACTTGGGTGTAAACCCCGCCCTCACCATCACGGCCCTGGCAGAGTATGTCATGAGTCAGATTCCTGAAAAGGGGGACGACCCCTGAAAGGGTGCCCTTTTATGATTTTTTCCTCTTCGAAATGGGGAGACAAAAATGGCCCTTAACCTGGATATTATCGGTAAAACCATGGACCCCGCAGCCCATACCTACGATCAAGACAGGGTCATTCTTTACGCACTCGGGATCGGCGCTGGCACAGAAGAGCTCGAATTTGTCTATGAAAAAGGTTTAAAGGTCTTCCCCACCTTTGCGGTAACCCCCTATTTTCCCGCCTTTATCCCCTTTGCCAGGGAGGCGGGACTCAACATGCACGCGGTGCTCCACGGGGGGCACACCGTCATCCTGCACAAACCCATACCCCCCTCGGGAACCTTAACCAGCCTGACCAGGTGTGAGGCGATTTACGACAAGGCGGACAAAGGCGCCCTTATTCATCTCCATATCCAGACCCGGAATCCGGAGGGGGGGTTAATCTTTGAAAACAGGGCCGTCTTGGTGGACAGGAGTGCGGCCCGTTTCGGAGGAGACAGGGGGCCCCCGCTCGGTGGCCTTTTCCCCGCCCGGGGGAACCCCTCCTGATTTCCAGGTCACCTATACAACCTCCCCTGAACAGGCAGCCCTTTACCGGTTGAGCGGGGACAAAAACCCCCTCCACATCGACCCTCATTTTGCCAGAAAGGCAGGATTCGACCGCCCTATCCTCCATGGTCTTTGTACCTTCGGCATGGCGGGAAGGGCCGTCCTTCACCGTCTGTGCGGGAGTGACCCTAACCGGTTTAAGGCCCTTTCCGCCAGGTTTACAGATGTGGTTTTTCCGGGGGAGACCCTCATCACCGAAGGCTGGAAGCGGGATGATCATTCTTACGTGATTCAGACCAGGACCCCTGAGGGTAGAGTGGTGATGGCTGACGGCCTGGCCGAAACAGCCTGATCCGCTTTCCACGGCCGGGACTTGAACTGACATGGACGACAGGAATATATTGATGAAATTGAACTCAAGGGGTATGATCGTGGCGCCGAGATTGCAACTCACCCCAGGAAGAGACTAAAGCCAGAAGGAGGAAGAAAAAAAATGGCGGGAATTGTGTCCTATGGAGGTTACATACC
>CAZNLL010000027.1:0-35212 GCA_964573885.1 uncultured Desulfobacteraceae bacterium
GAATGTCAAATCCTTTTTTTGGGATGCCTTCGGGCCCGTAACCCTGCCACGGCCTCCACATGATAGGTGTGTGGAAAAAGGTCAACAGGTTGAATTTCAAGCAATTCATAGTCCCGGGTCATTTCCCCGAGGTCCCGGGCCAGGGTGGCAGGATTGCATGATATATAGACGACCCTTTCAGGGGAGAGGTCCATGACCTGGGCCAGAACGTCTTTGTGCATCCCTGCCCTAGGCGGATCGATGATGAGCACATCAGGCCTTTCATCGAGGGCCGAAAGCCTTTCCCGGATATCGCCACAGATAAAGCGGCAATTATCAATGCCATTGTCTTGGCAGTTCCTTTGGGCGTCTTGCACGGCATCGGCATTGATCTCTATGCCTGTCACCGAGTGGACCTTCTGGGAGAGAAAGATGGGGATGGTGCCGGTTCCGCTGTAGAGATCCAGGACCGTTTCTCTGCCGGTAAGCCGGGCAAAGGCCCTCACCTGTTCATACAGGGTGAGGGCGGCCAGGGTATTGGTCTGGAAAAAGGAACTGGCCGAAATCTGGAAGGTGAAGGGACCTATCCGGTCCCTGATCCAGCCCCGCCCTGTGAGCACCGTTTCCTTTTCACCCACGGCAATGGCCGCCTTCCTCGAGTTGATACTGTTGACCACGGTTTCGATGTTGGTGAACCGTTCCGAAAGCCTCCGGGCCAATGATGACATGACATCAGGTCGCTCTTCCGAGGTCACCACGTTGACCATCCAGCAATCATGGGCCTTGGAATGGCGCAACGTCAGAAAGCGCCAAAACCCCTGGTGACTTTTCAGGCCGTAAGGGGGGATTCGGCTCTCTTTGACGAAGCCCTTGGTTTCCCTGAGGATTTGGTTCCCGGTTTCTTCCTGGAGCAGGCAGGCCTCCACGTCAATGACCTTACTGAAGGTCCCCGGCACGTGCAGCCCCAGGGCAAAACCCTCTTCTGTCCCGCGGCGGTCCAGTTCGTGGGGGAGGAACCACCGGCGGTCGGAAAAGGAGAATTCCATCTTGTTGCGGTAACCGAATTGCTTCGGGGCAGGGAGGATGTTTCTGACCGGGGCCTCTTTCAGGCCGCCGATATGGCCCAGGGATTCAAAAACGTGTTCTCTCTTGTACTCCAGTTGTTTTTCATCGGCGACGTGTTGCCAGGGGCAGCCCCCGCAATGTCCGCTGTAGGGGCAAGGGGCCTCAACCCGGTGTGGGGAAGGGGAAATAACCTCCAGGATCCTGGCCTCGGCATACTCTTTCTTTTTCCTGTATACCCTGGCCTGGAGCAGGTCTCCGGGAACACCGCCCCGGACAAAGACCACGAACCCGTCGACCCGGCCTACCCCTGCGCCCCCGTAAGCCATTTTATGGATTTCAAGCTGGATGGTTTCGCCTTTGCGAACGTTCATGGGGGAAAGGGGCTCTCCTAGGGGCCCTCGAATTGCCTTTTCACAAATGCGGCCAGGGACGGACTTCTGTCCTTGAGGCCTTTCAACTTGTCCCGGTTTGCCATGTACCACTTTCCCCACTTGTCCAGCAGCATGCCCCCCTTCAAGGAGTTCACCAGGTCGGACTCTTTTCGGCCCTTCATGAGAAGTTGCAGGCCGGTCACATACTGATCCTTGAAGGCGGCGGCAAAGCCGGGGACGCGACTGTCCACGGTGTCCGTATGAACCCGGCCCGCCCGGCCAAGGGCCAGTTCCAGGTATTGTACCACCGGGTCGGGTTGGCCCTCTTGAGGCTTGCCAGATTTGCCTTTGCCCAAGGCCTCGTAAGCCCGGTTGGAATAGGTAAGGGCGTGAACGAGATGGCCCATGTCCTGCTTCAGGGGCGATTTCACGATCCCCAGGCTGTTGAGGTTAAAGAATATGACCGCCACGCCCCCCAGGATCATTCCAGGCAGGGTGAGTTTCTCCTGCCTCCGGGAACCCCACACGGCCAGCAAAACCGCCGCCACTCCCATGAAGAGACCATAAAGGCCGGGGGGAAAGAGGCTCCCCACCCCCAGGGGAAGGGAGACGAGGCCAAAGAGGCCCCATTCTTTAGGTGCATCTGTTTCTCTCATGAAGGATGTCCTTTTACCCACCTCTGATATGGCAGTTAACCCCGTTATTGCATAAAAGGCGCTTAAGCATTCTTCATTCTGCCTTTCATGGCTTCAAAGGCCACTTTTAACGCTTTAAATTTGGAATGCACCAATAGTGATATCCAAACCCTGGATGTAAAATAGAATAAGTTTCTGTTATCGCTGTGTTTATATGCCTAAGAACTGAATGCGTTTGCAATAACGGGGTTAAAAGTTGAATAAGATCTCATTTATGGATGGAAACTAATGTAGCGTCTTGGCGGCCGGATGTAAATACCCCGGGCGTTAACCGCCGGGGTGAAGGACCTTATAGCCCTTTGAGCGCGTCTCCGGATCCGGACAGGGCCTGGCAGGCGGTTTGGTTGCCTGCATCGCAGCTCTGGTTTAGAAAGTTAAGGCCTTTCTCCATGTTGTCCTGCTTGCAGTAGACCACCCCCAGGCCATAGCGGGCATAGGCGTCGATTTCCGAACCCAGGATGGTTTCAAATTCGGGGACGGCCTTATCATAGTCGTTCAGCATGAAATGGGAATACCCCTTGGCATAGTGGGCCCACGAATCCCCGGGTCTCACCTCCAGGACCTTTTCAAAATCAGGGATGGCCTCATTATACTTGCCCTGATCATATTTGCAGAGGCCCCGGTTGTAATAGGAATCGGCCAGGTTGTCCACGGCCGTGGCCGATTCCACCTTTTTCGAGCCCTCGTAGAAGGAAATGGTGATATCATAATTCTGGATGGCCAGATCATACTTGACCAGGGCTTGGGTCTTTTTTCCCTGGTCGTTCAAGGCCTTTCCCTGGTTATAATAGAGGTTGGCCAGGTTGTAATAGGCGTCCGTATAATCCAGGCCTTTAGTGGTGTTGAGGTCAATGGCCTTTTTATAGGCCGCCTCGGCCTTGGCCTGGTCCGGCGTGCTTTGATTGGCGTAGCAAACGCCCAGGTTGTTATAGATATCCACGAGATGGGCCTCGTCCCCGGTACTCCACTCAATGGCCAATTCATAGATATAGGCGGCCAATCCATAATAGGATGGGTATGTTTCCGCCATTTCGTAAAGGACCAGGGCGTAGTTGCTCAGGATTTTGGGCTTTGTTTTCCCCAGATTATAGGCCCATGCCAGGTCCTGGAGGGCGAGGTTGTAATTGCCTTTCTCCCGATACGCCAGGCCCCGGTTATTGAAGGCGTCGGCCAGCATGTCCGTCTCGTCCGCGGTCCTGGAAGTGAGGCCGACAAGGATATTGATCGCCTTGGTGAGCTCGGTGATGGCGCTATCCAGTTCCAGCCTGCGCAGGAACTCGGTGCCCTTGAAATAGGTGGTCTTGGCCTCTTCGTGGGCAAGTCCCAGGGTGGGCCAGATCAGGAGCAGGCATATTATACTTAACAAAACGATTTTTTTCATGGGTTTCCTCAATATGACCCCTAATCGGTTTCCCACAGGATCTGGGATACGCCCCCCGGGGGCTCGGGGATCTTGGTGGTCAAATCCTCACCAACGCCGCTCACACTCCCGCCGGCGCTGATAAGCCCTGCTGCATGGCCGCCCCGGGTGATGATCCTCACGCCCGAAGGGATGCTACTTCCCGCAATGATCTGGTAGGTATCCCGAATATCTTGATCGGTCCCGTTGTCATCACTCAGGTTAAGGGCGGCCGTGCCCCAGCAGTAATCCAGGGCATAGATAAAGGCGTCTCCCACAGGGTTACAGGGGTCGTCAAATACGGGCCGGTAGCTGGTGAAATAGACGATCTTGAAAAAGAGGGTGGGCTGGCTTAAGACCTGCTCCCCCCGGTGGTCGTCGGAGCATTGCTCACAGTCTCCTCCGTAACTGGACGGGCCTTGCTTGTCCATGACCCTGTAAAAGCCCCGGCAAATGCTCGGGGTCTCAAGGATGGTCTTGAGTTCCAGTTTGCGGGTGTCATCATCCACATCCACATCACCGTCGTGATCGGCATCCGCCTCGTCATCCAGTTCGTCACAGGTCAGATTCAGGAGATCCACTTCGGTGGTCATATCCGGGTTGCCGTCAAAATCGGCCACAAAGTAAAAACGGTTGGAGATCATGGTATAACGGGGGTGGGCCCGGTCCCCGGTCCCAAAGAAGAGGACCGGTTTATCCGTCCAGCAGTTGCCGAAGTAGGATACATCCGGGGAGTAAAAGACCTTCCTTCCTGAGGGGGTGGTCCCCAGGGATGCGCTTTCAATGCCTGTGGCTCCCGTGGCCAGGTTGGAGTCATAGATGGCCGAAAAGACCCGTTTCACCGCCCACTGGTTGGCGGCCATGTAATCGTAGGTGACCTTCCATATCTGGCCGTAGATGTCTGCGGCATACATGACAAGAGACCTTGCTGAAAAGGGAATCACCGAGATATCCGCGGGAAAGCAGTATTTCATGTCCGAATAGGTCTGGGCGGTCCCTGTGGTCACATCCGTGGTGGCGTAAGTGGCACTGAAAACCAGGCTTCCATCGGAGATGTCCACCACGTATATGCCCCGGCCCATGGTGTCCATGCCCGGATTGTATGTGTCATAGGTGCCTGCGGTCCCGCCCGAGGTATCCGTAAAGGTCTCCCCGCTGTCATGGGCCCCGTCGTCGTCATCGTCATCAAAATCCTCGGGAAACCCGTCTTCCAGGGTGTCATATCCGCCGGAGAAAATGGCCACATTCTTATAAGTACCGGCCCCGGTCTGAAGGGTGGTAAAGAAGGGCTTGCTCCAGGTATACCCGAGTTCTGAAAAGCCGCTTGTCACGCCCCCCTGGATATGCCAGAGCACGGTCCAGTTGGCGGGATTGGGGTTGGTGACATTTAGGGCCCAGTAGCTTCTTCCGCCCCGTCTCTCCCCAAAGACCAAAATCTTGTCATTGTATCCCCCCGTCTGGGTGGTGGCCCGGAAAAGGTTGGGAGAGCCGTCCACCATGTACTCGTGCTCATTGACATCGGCCAGGTCTTTCAGGCTGGTGAGGAGGTCCGGGGGCACAAAGGCAAATATCTCGGAGCCCGCTGAATAGCTGGTGGAACCGATGGTGGCGTCCGTATCCGTAAAGACATGGAGCATACCGTCATTGGCGCCCACCACGATATAGCGGTAGGAGAGGCTGCCGGAGGAGAAATAGTCGATGATCCTGGGCTCCGAGTGGATGATGTCCCCCAGGACCCAGTCCCGCTTGGCCACGGGATTTCCGCTGCCGTCTTCGTCGTAGGTGTAACCATAGAGCTGGTTGATGATCTTGTATCGCTCGGAATCGCTGGAGGCCCCGAAGTCCGCATTGGTCAGATCCGTATTGGTAGGAATCACCTGTTCAAAGGAGCCGCTTTTATAGGTGTAGATGTTCCGGAAGTTGTAATAGGGGCCGCTCCCAATAGACACGGCTTCGATGTCGGATTCCAGCTCACCCCCGGCGCCCCCCCGGTTCACCTTGCCCCCGTCGGCCGAGTCGGACCAGTAGGAGATACTGGAGGCGTGAAAGGTGCCGTCGCAATCCCCGGCAATATCCCCGTTTTTGTCCACCACGGTCCATTCCGGCTCGGTTCGGCTGCAGTCGGTGCGCACCATATAACTGAGGCCGTATTTCTTGAGGTTCCCTTCCCAGTAATTTTCGGCCATGGGCCTGAAAAAGGCCATGTAGACCTCGTCACCGCTCTGGGTCCGGTTGGCCTCGTCAACAGACACCACGGGGGCCACATGAGACACGCCCCTGCTCAGGATATCCGCAAAGGACTGGTTGAGCTGTTCCTCAAGCCTGAGGGGGTTGATCACGTAAAAGTAGGTGTCCGGCATGCCGTCACCGTCTTCGTCCCATTCACTGGTCTTGTCCGGTTTGGGGTTGGTGTCTTCATCCAGGTCCATAAACCCGCCCCACTTGGCCGCGTACCAGAGGGGGTTGGTGAGCAGGGTGGCCGCGGAGCTCCCGCTCGTGTTCGGGTAAAAGCGCCTGGTGGTATCCTGGGGGAGGGGCTGGCCGTCCTGCCAGTTGGTGTCGCTGGGGCCCTGGTTGGGGCCCACCCCGGGCGGGGTGTCCAGAAAATAATCGATGTCGATCGAGGCGCTGGTCTCGTCGCGGATCTCCAGGTAGGTCCCGTCCACCGTGGTCCCGGAGATGATAAACCCGCAGTGCTGGGTGATGCCGCCGGCCGCGTACTCAAGGCGGGTGGTGATATCCACGGCCACCCCGTCTGCAAGGTTGTCCGCGGTGACGGGATCGCCGTTGGTATCCACCACCTGGTACTCGTAGATGGCGATACAGTCCATGTCATGGTCCGCCCCCTGCTCCACGTCCTCGTAATTGATGCGGAACATGCCGTAGGCGGGCTCAATGGACTGGACATAGAAGTCCACGATGGTATTGGTGGGCTGGAACTGGTTCCGGGCCGAGTTGATGCTGCTTCCCTGGACCGACTTGGCAAAGGGGACCAGGGTGACGGTGTTGCTCCCCACCTGGATATCGATCCTGGGCAGGGGGGAGGCCAGGCCCACCACATAGGTCAGGACGTTCTGTATGGAACTGGCCGCACTGATATCGTTGGTGCGGCCGAAATAGGCCACGCTGGCCGCATAGTAGCTTCCCTGCTTGGTGGGTTCCTCCGGGCAAAGGCCCCGGATATCCCCGAATCCGCTTACGCTTTTGGGCAAGCAGGAGCCGTCGTAAGTGGATGCCTCCTGTCCGATATAGTGGGACCCGGAGATCCCCTCGGTGGAACTGATGGTATCGGCCAGGGTCTCCACGTTCATGGTGTGCGAATTAAAAGTGCTGTCCCCTGAAAAAGAGCCGAAGTAACTCCCGGGGAGCTGGTCTGAGTCGTAGGTGGGGTTGATGTCGCTCAGGACCAGCATAAAGGGCTTGGCACAGTAATTATTGGTGGTAAAGGGATCGTCCCACGTGGCCAGGGGGAGCCCCAGATTGACATCATCCCCGGAGCTGTAAGTAAAAGATGAAGTGGCCGATCCTTTGCCGGAAAAATACCGCAATCCCTCATACATCATCTCGGCCGTGGGGTTTCCCCACATGCGGCAGTGCCCTTCACTGAGGGGTGAGGTGGTGATCCAACCGCAGTTCTGGTTGTAGGAGTGGCTCCCATAGTCAAAGCCGTAAACCCTGAACTTGTCGATGGTCTTGATGATCCCGTGGACGGTGCTGTCGTCTTTGTATTTAAACTCCCCCGTATCCGCATCGATCTCGTCGGTAATGGGGCCGATGGCCTTCCTGAGTACACCCCCCGAGGTGTTCTTCATATAGGACCCGGTAAGGAGCCCGAAATACATACGCCCTGTTTCCCCGTGTTTCTGGAGGATCCCCACGGGCTTGTAGTCGCCGCTGGGGTATTCCTTGGAATTGGACTCCAGCATGGAGGGGTCGCACACCTTGACCCGGACCTCATAGTCGGTGAGGGTGGCGCTGGCCGGGGGCAGGGCCGTGGCCTCCATCATCTCCATCTCCGCCAACTGGACCCCGGTTGCGGTGGAGCCCTTTTTCCCGGTAACATTGAGCCGGTAATAAATATAGGCCTGGGTGGGGGGGCTGTCGCAGATAAACTCGGTCTTTTGTCCCCTTGCGGACGGGAGGGCCCCGTCTTCCACCGTATCCACCACGGTCCAACTGGACAGGTCGTTGGAGGCCTCAAGGGTCCAGGCCTTGGGGTCGCGGTCTTCCGTGTCCGCGGCGGTGGTGAGGGTATATTTGAGGATGGCCCTGGCTTCATTGAACCGGAACTGGAGCCACACGGGCGAGCCCGTGGAGGGGTCGTCCGTGGTGTACCACTTGGTCGCATTACTGTCGTCAAAGGCGTTGTCCGGACCGCTCTCCACGTCTCCTAAGAGCTCGATCTCGCAGATCTGGACGCACAGCTTGCCGCTGCAGTCACCGCCCCCTTTTTTTGCCGTAATATAGAGGCGGTAATAGGTATAATCCATGCCAGGGGGGTTGTCACAGGTAAATTCCTTGCGCGTCCCCCGGGTGGACGGGAGGGCCCCGTCTTCCACCGTGTCCACATCCGTCCAGCTTGACCCGTCATTGGAGGCCTGAAGGGTCCACGTCTTGGGATCCCTTCCTTCTTCATCATTGGCCGTGGTGAGGGCGTATTTATCAATCTCCTGGGGGGTGTCGAATTGAAACTGGATCCACACATCCTGCCAGGCCCCGCCCCCGCCCCAGGTGAGCCATTTGGTCTTCCCCGGCGTCCCGCCGTAATTGACCAGGTCGTCAAAGGCCTTGTCAAATTCCTCTCCGGCGGGATTTCCAAGGCCGCAGTCGGTCACGGTCCCGGCGGTTCCCCCTTCGGTGAGGTCCCCTTCCGTGGTGCCGTAATTACCACTCCCTGAGGCCGTGCCCGCGGCGCCGCCGTCGGTTACATCCTCAATGGTCCCCAGGGAGCCGTTGTCCGTGACCGACCGACGGGTGGGCACTCCGGCCTCGCTTCCGGCCACGGGAACTTCACAGGAAACCCACTCCCAGACCCTGAAGACGCTGTTTTCCAGGACCCGCAAGAGCGGATCCCCTGCATCTGAGAGGGTGGTGGAGACAAAGATGTGGCGGGACCATCCAATGGGCTCCGTAAGAGGGGTATAGTCGGCGATATTGTATCCCTCGATGGCGGATCCGTTGTATTCCTTTCCCCAGCTGTGGCCGTCCTGGGGAATAAAGGCCCGCTCGAGCACGGTCTCGGTGGACGTGTCCGTGGAGCGGTACCCGCCGTAGAGGACCTTCCTGAGGGTGTCCATCCTGGACATGGTCAGGTAATTGAGAAAATTGCCGCTCCATTTGTCGTCGTCCGCGCCCGTACAGGTCTTGTCCGTGGTGGTGGAGGCCGGTTCAAACCGGCTGTTGGCCGAGCTGTAGGTGTAGCATTTGTAGCAGTCAAAGTACCCGTAATAGTCGATCTGGGGGTTGTATCTCACATCCAGGTTGCCGTCGTCGTTGAGGTCGGAGGCGTCGTTATAGGCCTCGTAGTAAAGTTTGTGGTTTCTCCCCATGACCAGGAGCACCAGGGGAGGCACGGCGGCGGTATAAATCTGCTCGTCCCCGGCGGTGGCCCGGGCCTTGGATGGGCCGCCCGAGGGCACAAACCAGGCCCCCAGGGTCATGATGAGGAGAAGAATGAGGGTGTTTTTTAAAGATTTCATTTTGTCACTCCGTTCTTCCTACTCGGCCTTGGGGCCGATCTTGTAATACCTGGCCTTGTTGGTCACGGTATTTGCCTTGGCGTCTATAAAGTAGTCGTACCGGTTGAAATGGATCACCGAGTACCCGGCCGGGGGCGGCGAATACCCCAAATAATCCACACCAAAGTCATAAGCGATACCCCCCACTTCATGGGCGGGCGAGGGCAGCCCCGTACTGCCCTGGTTCACGAGTTCTCCGGTGGTATTGATATCCGTCACCGGGTACTGGCCCCGGCCCACTTCCGCGGCCTCCCGGTTCAGGCCTCCTTCGGCGGCGTAGAAATTGGTCTTGTAAGGGATCTGGTTTCTGGCGATCTGGATGTCCGTGGTGGAGGTGCGGGTGGCCAAAAGGCCCAGGAGGGTGAGAACCACCAGGATGATGAGGGCGATCACCGTGACGCTCCCTTGCTCTCCGGGGCTTTTGTGGCATGTATCACTCATGGATTTCCTCTCATGTCTTTTCACGGTCGTCAAAAGGCTACAGGGGTTTGATGGAGGTGATAAACACCCGGTGCCGGTTGTCCTCCCAGGAAACGATCACGCACACCCGTTTGACCTCGGCGTTGCCGGTTCCCGGATCGGCCACGTTCCAGATCCTCCGGTAAAAACCCCCGGAGATCACATCCCCGTCGGGTTCCACGTTTTCTTCGTGATCCACGGTGGTCAGGTTGGTGAGGTCGCTGTTATTTGAGGAGGTGGCATCCGAGAGTTCGCTGTCCGTGTAACTCCTCCCCAGGAGGTCCTCCATTTTTTCCTCGGCCAGCATGAGGGCCGTGGTGGTGTTGACGCTCATGAAATTGCCTTTGATGGCGGATATCTGCATCTTACCCACGGCCAGGAGGCCGATGGTCAAAATGGAGATGGCGATCAAGACCTCAAGCAAGGTGAATCCGGATTGCCCGGATGGGATGGTTCGATTCATAGTCCAATATTCCTGGTCTTTACCCGTGAGCACAGGGTTCGGGTCTTACGCCGCGCTTCATCCTCGTCGCGGGTTTCACCGGTGATGGAGACTTCCACGGCCCTCACGTCGGCCTCATTGCCTGTGGGGTCATCCACCAGGGGGGGGCCGGTATTGAGGAGGTACTGGAACTGGAGGTCCCGGATGTTTTCCACGATGAGCTGGGCCCCTTCCTGGGTGCCCAGGTTGTTTCTCCTCAGCTCCCCGTCGTCGTTAACAAAATAGATGATCACATCGGCCCTGAATATCCAGTCGTTTTCCTCGTATGTTTCACTGAGGGCGTAAGTAAGACTCATGTCTCCCGAATTCTCCTGGACCTGGAAAAATTCCGCCCGGGTGAGGTCTTCCTTGACCAGGAGGGCGCACTTGCCTGCGGTGAGATTATCCACGTCACGCAATGAGGGGTCCACCGTGGATCCGGTGGCCCCTTCCGCAGCGGTGAGCTGCCGGCCCTTGGCGCTCGCCTTGACAATGACGATGAGATCTGTGTTGTCCTTGACCCCGTCGCCGGATACGGCCAGGTCGTTGTGGGCGTAAATAAGGGGTCTGACCGACTCGTTCGTGCCCAGGTTATCCCAGTCCATGGTATAGGTGAGGGGATCAAAGTTGGTGTAATACCCGGCCATCTGGAGGTCCCGGGTGATCAGGTACATGGCGGACCTCACGTTCTGCTGCATCTCGCTCACCTGGTCCTGCTCCACGTAGGAATCCTGCTGGGACTTGAAAGTAAAAAAAACCGTCCCCATAACCACCAGGGATATGGTGATGGCCACGAGGAGTTCCATGAGGGTAAAGCCCTGATTATTGAAATTTTTGATGGTCACGTATTTGCCCTTAATAGCTTGCGCATGCCGGCGGAAGCGGGATTATTTCAAATCCAAAATGTTACTCCCATTCCGAATTCGAAGGATCCCATTTGACCAGCCGGATCACGCCGCTGCTTCGGGTTCCCACGGCATAGGCCGTGTCCTTCTCATTTTGGAGATACACATACCCGGCGTTACAGGTCCCCCGGGAATTGAAGACCAGCACCGTGTTATAGGTTTCCCCATCCGTGGGCAGGCTTCCCCCAGATACTGTGGCATTCTTGGTGGCGTTGCCCCCTCCATAACCCACACCGCTTTCATAGGCGGAGAAATGGACGGTGGCCTCCGTGGTTTCGTCATGGTCGGTCCAGTCGCCGTCACCGCCGTCATGGGAGCACACCCTGTAGCGGTTTGAGCCGGTCTCAAAGACAATGGCCCAGTTGGTGTTATCCTTCACCGCCCCCATCTTGGCCAGGTGCATGTTGGAGAAGAGGTCCGTGGCCGCACCCCTCAACCTGAAATCCGGAAGCCAGTTGGCAAACCCGGGGATGGCCACCAGGAGGGCGGCGCCCAGGACCGCGCAGGTCACAATGAGCTCAACCAGGGTAAAGCCTTTTTGCGCTTTCATAGTTTTGCCTTCCCGTAAAACCAAATTCCTAAATCCATACCCGGGAACGTTTCTCAAGAACCTAAAACAATGCTAAAACGCTAATACAGCAAAATCAATGCCAAACCCTTTGCCGGGGTTCCCAACAAGGAAGAGCCTGTTATAACTAAGCTTTTCGTGCCTTAGGCCAAAAACCCACGAAGCCTGTGTGTAAAAAAGTTTATCAGTTGTAAACTTATTTTACAACTTCCAAAAAATCCTTTTCACTCCAATCGCGAAGGTGATAGGATACATTCGCTTTTTTTGAACAACGCAGGTTTAGAGCCATGGCTAAAAAATGGGAAAATCCCTTTTCCCCTGAGGGTGTATGCCAGGTCCTCCTGGATAAGGGCCTCATCTCAGAAGATCAGAAACGGGAAATCATCCGAAAGAGAACCGGTATCCAGAAGAAGCTGGAGAGGCTTCAGGCCATGCGCCAGGCCTCCACCTCATCGAGGTCCGGGGTGCCCGGGGGAGTCACCATAATAGACGTGATTGTGGCCCTCACTATGGACAGAAGAGACGCCCCGGGGTCGGTCCTGGATGAAGAGGTGATCTATCAAACCCTGGCCGAGGCATGGGAGGTCCCCTACAAAAAGATCGATTCCCTGCAGCTCAACCTGGACGTGGTCACCGGCACTATCCCGCACTCCTTTGCCATGAAGCATCTGGTCCTCCCCCTGGAAGTGAAAGACAAGAGCCTCACCGTGGCCACCCCCAACCCCTTTAACATGGAGGTCCTGGAGGATATCGCCCGGGTGAGCCACCGGAGAGTGAGTCCGGTGGTGAGCCCCAAGACGGACATCATCAAGCTCATCGACGAGTTTTTCGGATTTAAACGCTCTATTGCCGCTGCAGAACATCAGTTTGCAGGCCCTTCCGTGGACCTGGGAAACCTCGAGCAGTATGTGCGGCTCAAGGCCGCGGACGAGCTCCCCTCCAATGACCAGCACATTGTAAACGCGGTCAACCATCTCCTGGGCTATGGCTTTGACCAGCGGGCCAGCGACATCCACATCGAGCCCAAAAGGGACGCCAGCATGGTGAGGATGCGCATTGACGGGGTCCTCCACACGGTTTACACCCTGCCCAAGAACGTCCATTCAGCCATCGTGAGCCGCATCAAGACCCTGTCCCGTCTGGACATGGCCGAGAAGAGAAGGCCCCAGGACGGCCGTATCAAGACCGATAAAGGCGGGGTGGAGGCGGAGATCAGGGTCTCCACCATCCCGGTGGCCTTTGGGGAAAAGGTGGTCATGCGTATCATGGACCCGGATGTCCTGTTCCAGGAACTGGAGCACCTGGGCTTTACCTCGGAAGATTTTCTCCGCTACCAGGAGTTCATCAACATGCCCCACGGCATGGTCCTGGTGTGCGGGCCCACGGGGAGCGGCAAGTCCACCACCCTCTATTCCACCCTGCGGGTGCTGTCCACGCCTGAACTCAATATCACCACCGTGGAAGATCCCATCGAGATGGTGCACGAAGACTTCAACCAGATCGCGGTTCAACCCGTTCTGGGGATCACCTTTGCCACCATCTTGCGAAACATCCTGAGGCAGGACCCGGATATCATCATGATCGGGGAAATGAGAGACCTGGAGACCGCCGAGAATGCCATTCAGGCCGCATTAACCGGTCACCTGGTCCTGTCCACACTCCATACCAACGACGCCCCTTCGGCCGTTACCAGGCTCCTGGACCTGGGTGTGCCCTCCTTCTTGATCCAGTCCACCCTCATTGGGGTGATCGCCCAGCGCCTGGTACGTAAGATCTGCCCCCACTGCAAGGAATCCTTTGAAATGGAGACCCCGGAATTAAGGGCCCTGGGCCTGGATCTGGGCAGGAAAGGCAAGGTCAAATTGCACCGGGGAAAGGGTTGCGTCAAGTGCCGGGGCACCGGGTATCGGGGTCGCACCGGGATATTTGAGGTCCTCTCCTATTCAGAGGGGATCAGGGCCCTTACCACAGCCCAATGCGATCAATCATCCATTCGCAGGCGGGCCAGAGAAGAGGGCATGGTGAGCCTTCGGGAAAACGCCGTCTTAAAACTCATGGAGGGGGTCACCACCTATCAGGAGATCCTGAGGGTGACCTGGGAGCAGCCCTGACTTCCAATGCTTTCCCAATTAAGCATCTTCAATTTCGCCATTATCAAACAGCTCGAAATCACCCTCCAGGAGGGCCTCAATATCCTCTCCGGCGAGACCGGGGCGGGGAAATCCATCATCATCAATGCCATGAATCTGATCCTGGGCGGCCGGGCCTCGGCGGAACTGATCCGGAGCGGGAGCAATGAGGCCCGGGTGGAGGCCCTCTTTGTGTTTGCCCCGGAGGGGTCCCTCAAGGACATGCTCTGGGAGCTGGGATTCCCCTTTGAGGGGGAGCTCTTGATTAAAAGGACCATTTACAGGGAAGGCCGAAACCGGATCTTTATTAACGGGTCCATGGCCACGCTGCAGGTCCTGTCCCGGTTGGGGGACAAGCTGGTCAGCATATCCGGACAGCGTGAGCATCAATTCCTTCTCAAGCCGGAGAACCATCTGCGCATCCTGGATGATTTTGCGAACCTCTCAGAGGAACGGGAGGCATTGAACAAGGCCTTTGAGGCCTATCAATCGCTTTTGGAGGACTTCCGCAAGGTGGAAAGGGAGATTGAGGCGGCCGAGGAAAAGCAGGACCTGGTCCGGTTTCAGATCGAGGAGATCGAGAGGGCCGCCTTGACCCCGGGCGAAGATGAGGCCCTGGAGGAAGAGAAAAGGCGCCTTGACCATGCTGAAGAACTCAAAGAGATCATGGCCGGGGCCTATGAGACCCTGTATGAACACCGGGACTCGGTACACTCCTCCCTCTCTCAAACGGCAAGGCGTGTCGAAAAGGGCGCCCACTTGGACGGGAGGCTTGTGACTGTAAGAGACGCCCTTTCAGAGATTGAGGCCCGCCTCGAGGATGCCTGCCTGGAGCTTAGGGAACTCAAAGAGACCATCCAGATGGATCCCCGGAGGCTTGAGCATGTGGTGGAGCGGCTGGAGGCCATCAGGAAGCTCAAGAGAAAGTACGGCTCCACGCTTGAGGAGGTGCTCAAATTCAGGGATGAACGGGCCTCTTTGGTGGTCAATCTTGAGGCGCAGAGAGAAAGGCTGGGACGCCTTGAAAAGGAGCGGCTCCAGGCGGAAAAGGCCCTCCTGGCACAGGCACAGGCCCTTTCTCAAAAGCGGAAACAGGCGGCCCTATCCGCCGAGAAGGCGGTGGAAGAAGAGCTCCATCACCTCCAAATGGCCAAGACGAGGTTTCGGGTGAATTTCCACGAGGCGGGGGATGACCCCCGGACCGGACAAGTCCGCATGGAGGACTTGGGGCCGGACGGCCTGGACCGGGTGGAATTCATGATTTCTCCCAACGTGGGAGAAGAATTGAGGCCCCTTGCCAGGATCGCTTCGGGGGGGGAACTCTCCAGGATCATTTTGGCCCTTAAGACCATTTTGGCCCGGACCGCCTCGGTGGAGACCGTCATATTTGATGAGGTGGACGCGGGGATCAGCGGGGCCACCGCCGAGGTGGTGGGAGAAAAGCTCCTGTCTCTGGCCGGTTTTCACCAGGTCCTTTGTATCACCCATCTGCCCCAGATTGCCAGTCAAGGTCCCACCCACTTCCTGGTCAAAAAGGAGGTGGTTCGGGGGAGGACCGAGACGGCCATATCCCGCCTGGACCCGGCGCCCAGGGTCCAGGAGATCGCCCGTCTATTGGGAGGCCGGGAGATTACCCCCCGGGCCCTGGCCCACGCCAGAGAGATGCTGGGCGGGGCCCCTTAAGCCTTAACCGGCCGTAACCCTCGGAACCCAAGAAAAGGTCCCCTTACCCTGCAATAAGGAGGTGGCCGGGTACACGGCGATTTATACGTCCCTGAGAGATTGCCGCCGAGATTGTGAAAAAGAGCCGTTTATGGATGAAAACCAGGCTAGGGGTTGAACCGGATCACCTGCCCCGGCAGAAATCCCCCTTCTTCTACAGGGGTTGCAAAGGCCTCCCTCTTCATCACCGATTGGACCTTAATTTCTCCCACCCGGGTTCCCAAGAGATCGATGGTCTGCCCGTCCTTGGCGGAGATGGTTTCTCCCGGGGCAAAAACCGCGAAACTCTGACCGGGCGTGAGGCCCACGTCAGAGCCCGCATTGATCCGAATGGTCTGGTTTTCCACGGCCAGGATTTTCCCGGTCCAGGGCTTTTCCCTGAGCTCGTCTTCAATGGCCTCGGCCTGGCGTTTCAGGATACGCCTGAGGGGCTCTTTGAGGCGTTGCTGGATGATTTTGGTCTGATCCCGGCCCTCCACGTCCGCCAGGGGGAGGGATTCCTCCTCGGATTCCAGATTGCTGAGCAGCAGGGTGCCGCTGGTCACGCCCACCACATTGATCACCATGGAGATTTCATAGAACCGCTTGTGGCTCTTGAAGGGCCAGATGCCCGTCTCTTTGTCCGTGGCCTCCACCGGGTTCAATACGCCGGTAATGACCGCATTCATGCCTAATTGGTCGGCCTTTTTGATCAGGGTCGGGCTGGGGATGATGATCCCGAACTTGGGCGTTTTGTTCCCCAGGGGGTTGGCAAGACTCTTCGGGGGCTCGAAAAGGAGCACAGCGGGTGAGTCCAGGAGGAGGTTCACCAGGTTGCGAGTGATCGCCTCGCCTTCCTGGGCCCCGAAGCCGGCCTGGTCAATAACCGGGAGGACCATGGCCCGTTTCTTGAGGGTGGCCTTTTTGGGAAGGACCTTTTTGACCATGGCCTTGGGCGAGATCTTTTCAACCACCGATTCAACCTTCGATTGGGCGGGACCGCATCCGGCCATTGCCAGAATGGCCAAGGATAAGAAGAGGATAAATGGGTGGAAAAACGGTTTCTCGTTCATAAAGTGCCTTTCTAAATAAGAAGATCCCAAACGTTATATTTCAGGTCTTTGAAGCAGCACCGGGCCGGGGTTTACCAGAAGGCGATATCAAAGGAATCGAAGTCACCCTGCGCTTCCTCCTGGGACTCAATGACCTCCGCAACCCTGGCGGCCGGCGGACCCTGATGGCACCAGGAGATCAGTTCCTTTACCTTATCCTCATCTCCTTCCACCAGGGCCTCTACGGAGCCGTCTCGACGGTTTTTGACCCAACCGGTCAGCCCCAGGTTGAGGGCCTCCCTCCTTGTGGAGTCCCTGAAAAAAACACCCTGGACGCGGCCTTTGATGATCAAGCGGGCTCTGATGTCAGCCATAAATTCCTCCAAGATCTCTACCCTGGTCATGATCCTCACAAGTACTTAATACACCTAAAGTGTTGGTATGCCGTTAACCCCTCTTCCCTCGGGTTGGCGAAACCGGTACGCCAGCCGCCACCCCGGAGCCCCGGCCCTTTCTTGAAGATGCGCCTGGACCTCTCTTGAATTCACGGTGATAAGGGCACCAAGGGTCTCATAGGGAAGCTCCGTTTCTTTGAGTTGCCGGCAAAAACCTATGACCTCATCCATGGTGGCGCACACCTTCATGTGGGCCCGGTTGACGCGCAGGTCCCACTCCTGAAGGGTTACCACCAGGTCATAGTGGGTTTGGAATTCACCATTGCTGATTTCTCTCACCCAATGGGTGAACAGGGTAAGGGGCCTTTTTGCCGTGGCCCTGAGATCGCCCTGTCTCAGGGAATCCGAGGCGGCCTTACCCGGGTCTGTAAAAGGAGAAAGCCCCTTGTCTTGCCTTTCTGCATTCACCCTGTCAAAGTCGGCCTTCTCCATATAGACCGTACCGGTTACACTCAGAAAAGGGGGCGGAGGCTGGCCTTCCTTGGGGTGCCTCAGCTTCAGGGGCGCGGCCAGGATGGTCTTCACATTGGCCGTCACCTCCTCGACCGGATTCCCGTCATCTCCCGCGGAGGCCATGGAAAGGGCCCCCTCTTCATAGAGCAGCTCCACGCTGGGGCCCAATACGTGGGGCTCCACTACATACTCCGGGGAAGATTCATCCCCCAAGGCGTCCCGGATCCTTTCTTCAAAGCGCCTCACCTCCTGTTCATCAATGGCCTGTTCCATTTCAGGCCTCCTTCCTCTCTTGGGTTTCAACTGGCATTACACCCTTCCCTTTCTCCGTCCCCATTCTTTTCGGTTTTCTCTTTGACGGCCTCTAAAAGCCCGAAACACCCGGTAAGCATCATGTCTCCATAAGGGGCGGCCATGTGCCCCTCGATCTCCGCAAACCTCTCCCGGTTGGGTCCTGTCAGGGAGAGATGGGCAAAAGGACTCGCCTCCCCGGCCCGGGCCAGGATATGGCATCCATGTCCCATCTCATCAAAGATTTCCCGGTTCGTCAAATCCCCTCTTCGAAACCGGTCCAAGTGGTCCTTGAACCGGGGGGTGTCCAGGAGGGAGGTATGGTGTTCATATGATTCTTCAGGCCGCCATACCAGGATATCCTGGGTTCCGCTTCCCACATCTATGGCCAGAATCCCACGGTTACCATCCATTCAGCGGCCCTCCTCGCTTGTGGCCCGGTTCTGTGCCAAGGGCTCCCGGGCCAAAGACCGGGCAAGGGCCAGGAGGATGGCCCCGGCCTTTCGGGAGCCCTCTTTTAACCGGGGCCTGGAGAAACCGGGAATCCACTTGAAATCAAACAGCTCATCTGAAACCACGAGTAAGCCGGTCAGGGCCACCGATCGATAAAGGGCCACGCTCATAAGGGCCGACATCTCCATGTCCACGGCCAGCACACCCCGGTCCTGGTAGGCGGCCACCTTTTGGAGGGTCTCCCGATAGGGGGCATCCGTGGTCCAGACCTCACCCTTAAAAAAGGAAAGGCCTTGTCTTTGAAGTTCCTCTTCAAGCATACGGTTGAGTTCCGGGTCTGATTCAGGCCCTTTTTCCCCAATAGCATAGTGCTGGGAGGTCCCCTCCTCTGAAAGGGCCTTGAAGGGAATCAGGATGTCCCCGATCCTGAGGTGGGCCTGAAGGGACCCGCACCAGCCAAGGACCCAAAACCTCCTGGCCCCCAGGACAATCAGCTTTTCCATGCCCATCACCGCAGCAGGGGCGCCCAAAAAAGGCCCTGAAAGGGTCACCGGAGGCCGGTCCCCATCCCGGGTCTCGTAGAGGTGATAGAGCCGCATCTCCGAGAAGGTCACCTCCCGGGCCCGGCTCGCCCGGGCCAGATAGGCAAGTTCAGAGGGAATCATGACCATAAGGACGTCTGTGCCCAGCTCCGGTTCTTTTCTCCCCCGGACCGGGTAGATGATGCCCTGGTGAGGTCCTCTTTTTTCCACCAACCCCTGGATCCTTAAAAATTACCGGCCGCTACACCCTTCCCGACTGCTAGCGTTATACCGGATGATCGCCATTTTATTGACATAACTTAAAATAATATAACGAGATAAAATCCCATGGCAACCTCAAAATCCATCATCAGAATTCTTGATACACAATGATAATATATCGTTCAGCGCAAATCCCTGGACACCGGCAAGGTCTCATCTGCCGGTCGACGGACTCATGACCCCTTTGGAAAAGGCAAGGGGGTTTCCGGGGACGGGAAGGTGGGCGGTTTTTCACGACAAAACATCTATTTGGATGGAAAAATCATTCAATTATGATAAAGTAGGGCCGTTTTGTAGAAGGGAAAGTCGGGGGCACGAGGCGTATGTCTCCCGGACTCAGGTTTTTGTGGCAATTTTGAAAAAGCCGGCCGTCCCTAAACCCTTTTGTTGACCCCGTTGCTGCATAAAAGGCGTTTAAGGATTCTGCATTTTGCCTTCTATGACTTTAGATGAGATTTTTAACGCTTTAAATTTTGAATTCACCAATCGCGATATGCAGGCCCTGGATGCAAAAGGGAATAAGCTTTTGTTTTTACGGCAGTTAAAGTTCAATGCCTTTGCAGCAACAGGGTTGACATAAATTAACAAGATAGATTAAAATAAAAGTTTCGGCCTAAAAGGAAACCCCTATGTTTGACAGCCTGTCCGACAAATTAGACCGGGTCTTTAAAAAGGTCACCGGGAGAGGCAAGCTCAGTGAGGCGAATATCCAGGATGCCTTAAAGGGGGTTCGTTTAGCCTTACTTGAAGCGGATGTCAACTACAAAGTGGTCAAGAGCTTTGTTAATGACATCCGGGAACGGGCCGTGGGCGAGGAAGTCCTTGGGAGCCTGACCCCGGGCCAGCAGTTGATCAAGATCGTCAATGAAAAGCTCGGCGAGCTCATGGGGGGGACCCATGAGGGGCTCCGGATGACGGGAAGAACGCCCCACTCCTTGATGCTGGTAGGGCTTCAAGGTTCCGGTAAGACCACCACGGCCGCCAAGCTGGCCCGGTATCTTCGCGGCCAGGGGAGGCATCCCTACCTGGTGCCCGCGGATATTTACAGGCCGGCGGCCGTTGATCAGCTCAAGAAACTGGGCGCTGATGTGGATGTGGCGGTCTATCCCACGGATCCGAAACAAAAACCGGAGCAGATCTGTGTGGATGCCCTGTCAAAGGCGGGCCGGGAAGGGGCGGATCTTTTAATTATGGACACGGCCGGCCGGCTCCATATAGACGAGGCCCTCATGTCCGAGTTGGTGCGGATCAAGGAGCAGGTGGATCCCACGGAAATCCTACTCGTGGCCGACGCCATGACCGGACAGGATGCGGTTAATGTGGCTCAGATCTTTGACCAGTCCCTGGACATAACGGGGGTGATCCTCTCCAAGATGGAAGGCGACGCCCGGGGAGGGGCCGCCCTCTCCATCAAGGCGGTCACGGACAAGCCCATCAAGTTTATCGGGGTGGGAGAGAAGATTGACGCCCTGGAGCCCTTTTATCCGGACAGGATGGCCTCCAGGATCTTGGGCATGGGAGACGTCCTCTCTCTCATAGAAAAGGCCCAGGGCGAGTTTGATCAAAAAGAGGCCAAGAAACTGGAGCAGAAGCTCAAGAAAAGGACCTTTGATCTGGAGGATTTTCGGGGCCAGTTGAAGCAGGTGAAAAAGATCGGATCCCTGGAGCAGATTCTGGGCATGATGCCCGGTATGGGGCAACTCAAGAAGCTCAAACAGATGAAGATCGACGAAAAGGAATTGGTCCGGGTGGAGGCCATTATCAATTCCATGACCAAGGAAGAGAGGCGGAGCCATAAGATTATCAACGGGAGCCGGCGGCGGAGAATCGCCCGGGGAAGCGGGACCACGGTCCAGGATGTGAACCGGCTCCTCAAGAATTTTGTGCAGACCAAGAAGATGATGGAACGTTTTACCAAGAAAGGGATGCCGGACATGGGTTCCTTTTTCGGCTAGAAAATCCAAGGGGGTGATAAAGGCAAATGGCAGTAAGAATTAGATTGGCAAGGATGGGAGCAAAGAAGAAACCCTTTTATCGGTTCGTTGCAGCCGATTCCGAAGCACCGCGCGACGGAAGATTCCTCGAGATCCTGGGTTATTATGACCCCATGAAGGATCCTGCGGTGGTGGAGATTCACCAAGACAAGGTGAACTACTGGCTTGGAAAAGGGGCTTCTGTTTCGGAATCTGCGGGGGCCCTTCTGAGAAAGCAAGGGGTCCTCAAATCCCATTAACCGCAGATCTGGATCGGGGTGGTGAAATCAAACACGGAGGTGACTTGAGATGAAGGATTTGATCGCATACATTGCTAAAGCGCTCGTGGATAAGCCGGAAGAAGTTGCCGTGACAGAGATAGAGGGAGAACAAACCTCTGTTATAGAGCTCAAGGTTGCCAAAGAGGATTTGGGCAAGGTCATCGGCAAACAAGGCCGGACGGCAAGGGCAATGAGAACCATTCTCAGTGCAGCCTCCACCAAAATTAACAAGCGATCCGTTTTGGAAATTATCGAATAGGTTTGAACGAGGTTTCACCCGGCAGCCTGATTGTTTTGGGAAAGGTCATTCGCCCGCACGGGCTCAGCGGGCTCTTGCGGATTCATTCATATGCAGCATCCGAATCCGCTTTCCTGGATGCAGGCAAGGTGTTCCTCAGAGACACCTCCGGCGAAACTAATGAGTACACCATCACCTATGTGAGGCCCCACAAGAATATCTTTCTGATGAAACTGCGGGGCTTGAATAACTTCGAGGAGGCGGAAAAACACAAAGGCGCCGACATCCTTATAGGCAAAGACGCCCTCAGCCGGAAAGAGGGTGAATATTTCTGGTACGAGCTTATAGGCCTGCGGGTTTACCTGGAGAGTGGGGCCTTTGTGGGGACCCTTTCCGGGATCCTCCCCACAGGAGGCCACGATATCTATGTCGTAAAAGCAGGGGACAAGGAAGTCTTGATTCCCGCGGTCCAGGACATTGTCAAGGCCATTGAGCTTGAAAAGGGGCGGATGGTTGTTTCGGACGTGGAAGGGTTGCTGGATGTGAATGAGATTTGATGTCCTCACCATATTCCCGGGGATGTTTGAGGCCTACCTGTCTGAGGGGGTTCTGGGACGGGCCGTAAAAAGGGGGTTGGCCCAGGTAAGGGTTGTTAACATCCGTGATTTTGCCCAGGGACCCCACAAAACCACTGATGACCGGCCCTACGGGGGGGGGAACGGGATGGTGATGAAACCCGGTCCCATTCACCGGGCCCTGTCCTCCATAGAGCGGGTCAGGGGTCGGAGCCAGGTCATTTTATTGAGCCCTCAAGGTGAGCGGTTTGATCAGTCCACGGCCTGGGAATTGTCCGGTTGGGATCAACTCATTCTGGTATGCGGCCGGTACGAGGGGGTGGATGAGAGGGTCATAATCAGCTCTGTGGACCGGGAATTGTCCCTGGGCGACTTCATCTTGAGCGGTGGGGAACTGGCGGCCCTGATGCTTATGGACGCGGTGAGCCGGTTGTTGCCGGGGGTCCTGGGCGGTGAGGGGAGCAACCTGGAAGACACCTTTGAGGACGGGCTTCTTGAATACCCCCAGTACACGCGGCCCAGTGTATTCCAGGGAATGGCCGTGCCGGACATCCTCCTTTCCGGCGATCACGAAAAGATCCGCCTGTGGAGGCGGAGGGAGTCCTTGAGACGGACCCTGGAGAGGCGGCCCGATCTCCTTGAAAAGGCCAGGCTGACCGCGGAAGACGAGGCGATTCTGGCCGAATTAAAGGAAGAAACCGAACGCTCCTGACCTGGGAAGCGCGTCGGGAGGGGGACCCCCTGGCCCCGAGCGAAAGCGAGGGGAACAGGGAGGGGGTAGGCATCACACATTCGTAACATCCTGATATGACCAGGCCGGGAGACTCGGAATCCGAGAATAGGTATCCTTACTCGAAAGGACCAAGCATTTAAATACATTCTTACTGCGGTGTGTATGTAATGCGTCTCTACATCGGGCTCATTCATTACCCTGTGTACAATAAAAACGAAGAGGTCATCGCCTCTGCCATAACCACCCTGGACCTCCATGACATGGCCAGGGTGGCCAAGACCTATGAGGTCAGACAATTTTTTGTGATTACACCCCTCGAGGATCAGCAGGAGCTTGCACAACGGGTACAAAGGCATTGGACAGAGGGTTATGGGGCCACCTATAACCCCCTCAGAAAAGAGGCCATTGAACTGGTTTCAGTGGTCTCTTCCCTGAGCGAGGCTCGGTCGGAAATCGAGGAAAGGGAAGGGGAACCGCCCCTGTGCGTTGCCACGGATGCGGCCAGACAGCAAGGCCGGGGCATATCTTGGAAGGCGTTGAGGGACTTGCTGGAACAGGAGAAAACAGCCATCTTGTTGTTTGGAACGGCATGGGGCCTTCATAAGACGGTGATAGAAGGGGCCGATTACGTGTTGGAGCCCATTTGGGGAAAACGGGATTATAACCATCTCTCTGTAAGGAGTGCGGCTGCGATCCTTTTGGACAGATTGGCGGGAAGAAATCCGTAAACCGCCTTACCTCCCTTTCAGAGGGGGTGGGTGAGTCGGCAGTGATAGGGAAGGAGTTGTGGGAGACAATGAACAGTGTGGAGATGATTGAAAAGGAACAGATGCGGGTGGATATCCCTGATTTTAGACCGGGCGACACGGTCAAGGTCCACGCCCGGATAAGAGAGGGTGAAAAAGAGCGCGTCCAGATCTTCCAGGGCGTGGTCATTCGGAAGCGCAAGGGCAATACGGGCGCCACCTTTACAGTGAGAAAGGTCTCTTACGGGATCGGTGTGGAGAGGATTTTTCCTTTTCACTCCCCCTTGATTGATAAGGTCGAGATCGTCACCAGGGGTAAGGTACGGCGGGCACGGCTTTACTATCTGAGAAAATTGCGGGGAAAGGCCGCCCGGATCAAGGAGAAACGCCTCAAATAAAGGGATTTTTGCTCAATTTTTTTGACTACTCCACCCAAAAATCTGCCCCTTTTTGCTGAAAGCGTCAGATCCTCAGAAAGTGATCCCTTTCACTATGAAGGCTTGGCCCAGCAGGCCGGGTACACCCTGGTTGCAGGGGTGGACGAGGCCGGCCGGGGGCCCTTGGCCGGCCCTGTTGTGGCGGCCGCTGTGGTGCTTTCCCCGGAGAGCACCTTATCGGGGATTCAGGATTCCAAGAAGATGACGGCCAAGGCCAGGGAGGCGGCCTTCCCTGTCATTCTTGAAAAGGCCCGGGCCGTGGGAATCGGTGTTGTCTCTCCCACATATATTGATGAGTGCAATATCCTGAGGGCCGCCCTTGAGGCCATGAGGCGCGCGGTCTCGGCCCTGGACCCGGGGCCTGATTACCTTCTCGTGGATGGCATTCACCAGGTGCCCTTCCCTCTTCCCCAAAGGTGTTTGAAAAAGGGGGACCGGATCAGCCGAACCATTTCCGCGGCCTCTGTGCTGGCCAAGGTTTACCGGGACAGGATCATGGGTTGCTATGACCGGGACTACCCGGTGTACGGTTTTGGCAGGAACAAGGGGTATGGGACGGCCTTTCACCTTGAGGCCCTGAAACGGCACGGGCCCTGCCCGCTTCACCGATTGACCTTTAGAGGGGTGAGCTGATGTGACCAGAGAAAGGCTGGACCTGGGCGACTGGGGCGAGGCCTTGGCCCTCAAGACATTAAAGGGCCTCGGGTATAAGAAGATCATCCGCAACTACCGCTGCCCCCTGGGAGAGATGGATGTGATTGCCAAGGACGGGGATACCCTGGCCTTTGTGGAAATAAAGACCAGAAAGGGCCGGTCCCTGGGCTATGCCAAAGAGGCGGTGAATGACAGGAAGAAGCACCAGCTCTCAAAGGTGGCCCTGGCCTATATGAAGCACCACGGCTGCACTGAGGCCAAGGCCCGGTTCGATGTGGTGGCCGTGTGCCTGAACCAAGGGGAGCCCCAGGTGGAAGTGATCAAGAACGCCTTTGATCTGGCTTATTAACCCCGCATGTTGAGGAGGGCGCCCGTGGGGACAGGGCAGGACAAAGAGGTCTCTGGGATACCGGATGGGGGCCCTGAAAAAAGGGGCTGCGGCACCCTGTATGTGGTTTCAACCCCCATCGGTAACCTGGAAGATATCACCCTGCGGGCCTTGCGAATCCTCAAGGGCGTGAATATCATAGCCGCAGAAAACGTGAAGCACACCCGGGGGCTTTGTGCCCACTACGGCATAAAGACGCGGGTGACGGCGTACAACCAGCATAACCGGAAGGCCAGGACCCCTGAATTGATCAGGAGGCTTCAATCGGGACAAGACCTGGCCCTTGTAACGGATGCGGGGACCCCCGGCATATCGGACCCCGGGGTTTACCTGGTTAGCCGCGCTGCAGCTGAGGGCGTGGATGTCAGGGCGGTTCCCGGGCCTGCCGCGGTCACGGCGGCCCTCTCTGTTTCCGGTTTTCCCACGGAGCGGTTCCTCTTTTTGGGGTTCCTGCCCAACAGGCCCGGGAAGCGAAAGAAGGCCCTGGAAGAACTTTGTTCCGAGCCCCGGACCACGGTTTTCTACGAGGCCCCTCATCGTGTGAAGGCCACCCTGTCGGATGTGATGGAGGTGCTGGGCGACCGGGACATGGTCTTGGTCAGGGAGATGACCAAGGTCTTCGAGGAGATCCAAAGGGGCCCTGTAAGCCGTATTTTAAAGGGGCTTACCCAAGACCGGATCAGGGGCGAATTTACCCTGGTCCTGGCAGGGGCTGACCAAAAAGGGGCGGAGTCCTTGGGCCAAGAGGCCCTGGAGAGGATGGAGCGGCTCCTCAAGGAAAATGAGATGACCGTCGGGGATATTGCCCGGAGCCTTTCAAGAGAGGAGGGATTGCCTTACAGGCGGATCTATAGGGTATGTCTTGACAGGAAAAGAGATCTGCAAAGGCTGAATGGGGATGGAGTTGGTTAAAACCATTAAGATCAGGAATGACTTGGGATTACACGCGCGGGCCGCTGCAAAGATCGTAAAATTGGGCGATGGGTACAGGTCCAAGCTTTTTCTCAGAAAAGACGATCACGAGGTGGATGGATCGAGTATCCTGTCCATCCTGACCCTTTCGTGCGCCAAGGGCACCGAGATAGAGGCCCGGATTACCGGAGAGGATTCAGAGGCGTTTATGGAGGCGTTGAGCGCGCTTTTTGAAAAAAGGTTTGGGGAAGGCCGATGACGGATCAGATCGTATCAGGAACACAGCTCTTGCGGGGCATTGCCGTATCCCCCGGCATCATTATCGGAAAGGCGCATCTCGTTGACCGGTCAAAGGTCAAGATCCTTTATCAGTACCTGGTCGACGGCGAGCAGTTAAAAAGAGAGGTTGACCGGTTCAACCAGGCCCTGAAGCTTACGGAAGCCCAGCTTATCAAAGTCAAAAACGGAATGCCCGAGCAGGTGAAAGAACATGCCTTTATCCTGGACAGCCATTTGATGATCCTCAAGGACAAAAAACTCTCCGACTCGACCATCGAAAAAATACTTGAAGACAGGATTAATGCCGAGTGGGCCGTCAAGAGAAGTCTGGAAGAGATTAGGCAGGTCTTTGAGCAGATAGAAGATGCGTATATCAGCAGCCGTTTCAGTGACGTGGAATATGTGACCGAAAGGATCATCAGGAATCTTTCAGGGGAAACCGAGAACAGCCTGTCCGAAATCAATGAGCGGGTGATTATTGTGGCCCATGACCTCTCCCCTGCCGATACCACGGAATTGAATATCAGCAAGGTCATGGGGTTTATAACCGATGTGGGGGGGAAGACATCCCATACGGCCATCATGGCCCAGGCCCTGGAGATACCTGCTGTGGTGGGCCTTGAAACGGCCACGCGGCGGATCGGGGACGGCGACCTTTTGATCGTGGACGGGAATACGGGGGATGTGGTCATCAACCCCGATGACAACGCCATTATCCAGTACCAGGAAAAGCAGCTTAAGTATGAGAAGTACAAGACAAGCGTGGCCCGTACCAGCTACCTGCCTGCAGAGACCCTGGACGGCCATAGGATCACGGTTAAGGCCAACATAGAGTTCCTGGAGGAGGTGGCCGCGGCCCGGGATCGCGGGGGCGAGGGTATCGGCCTCTACCGGACCGAGTTTTTGTATCTCAGAAGCCGGGGCCTTCCCACCGAGGAAGAGCTTTTTGAGGATTATCGGGAGGTTGCTGAAATCATTGCCCCCGATTCCATCACCATAAGGACCCTGGATCTGGGGGGAGACAAGTTTGCCTCGGAATTGGAAATAGCCCGGGAGATAAATCCGGCCATGGGGCTCAGGGCCATCCGGTTTTGCCTCAAAGAACCCATGATTTTCAAGACGCAGCTCAGGGCGATCTTGAGGGCCGCTATCTACGGCCGGGTCCAGTTGATGTTCCCCATGATATCGGGCCTGCAGGAGGTCCTGGACGCCAAAGAGATCCTGCAGCAGGTCAAGGATGAGCTGGACCAGGAGGGGGTCGAATACGACCGGGACATCAAGATGGGTATCATGATAGAGATCCCCGCGGCCGTAACCATGGCCCCGATCCTGGCGCGGCATGTGGATTTTTTCAGCATCGGCACCAACGACCTGATTCAGTACGCCCTGGCCATTGACAGGATCAACGAACATATCGCTTACTTGTACCAGCCCTTCCACCCGGCCATCCTGCTTATGATCAAGCAGGTGTGCGATGCCGCAAAGGATGCAGGGATCGGCCTCTCCATTTGCGGAGAGATGGCCGGTGATCCCCTGTGTGTGTCCATTCTGGTTGGCCTGGGGATCCAAGAGTTGAGCGCGAATGCGAGAGCAATTCCCCTGATCAAGAAGGTGATCCGTTCCATCTCCTTTCAAGAGGCCCGGGCCGATTTTGAAAAGGTTATCCAGCTCAACACCGCCCAGGAGGTAAGGGCCTATATCACGGACCGGTTGAAGGTCTTGCTCCCCGAGCTGGATGAGGAAGGCTATCTCCTGACGGGATAGGCGAAGGTGAATGAGCATCAAAGTTGTCTGCCAGAACAGGAAGGCCGGCCATGACTACTTTATTGATGAAGTCATCGAGGCGGGCATTGTGCTTCTGGGGCCGGAGGTCAAGTCCCTGCGCGGGGGACGGGCGAGTCTCACAGACAGCTATGCCAAGGTGAAACAGGGCGAGGTCTTTCTCTACAACATGCACATCAACCCTTACCCCTTTGCTCATCATGTGAACCTGGATCCCACAAGGACCCGGAAGCTCCTCTTGAACGAGAGGGAAATCAAACGGTTGATCGGAAAGACGGAGGTCAAAGGATACACCCTGATTCCCACCAAGGTGTATTTTAATAAGAGCTGGGCCAAGGTGGAGCTTGCCCTGGCCAGGGGAAAGCGCAAATATGATAAGCGGCGCGCCTTGAAGGAAAAGGAATTGAAAAGGGAGATGGAGGAGTCCAAGAAAAAGCATAATTATTGACAAAAATGGGCGCCGTCCTTATTATTCTATTATATATTGGTTCTTTGACATATTCTTTAAATGAGATCAAAACCCTGGAGACAAGTGCCTTTACAATCTTGGGGGCGATCCGGTATCGACGGAGATAGTTGAAGTTTAGGTTGCATGCCGAGGTTCCATCTGCTCGTAAAACGGGTGGGATAAACACAGACGCAGACGATTATGCGTATGCCCTAGCCGCGTAAGGCTAGCGCCCTGTCGGTTTACGCCTGCGAGACCGATTTGGGTGTGGACTAGCGGGCTAGCTGACCTGGGTCTGCCTGTGACCCGGTGATGCGAAAATCAAACAGGTTAGTCCTTTGGGAGGCTTGGCCGATTGCGTACCAAAGGGCGAAAATCAAGCATCGGCCTAAGCATGTAGAAGCCTAAGCGGAATATTTTCGGACGGGGGTTCGACTCCCCCCGCCTCCACCATCCTTCGCTCGTTTACTTCGCAAACGAGCTGCGGATGGCGGGCCATGGGAATTTAAAGGAAACGAGCGAAGGATGGTGACCTCCGAAGCTAAAAGCGAAGGAGGTCATATTTAATATCAAGATGACTGCATGGAATTTAAGGATGTATTTTACCTGTATCCTGGAGAGCTTAACCAAACCGGGTCAACGGTATATCGGTCATACGTCCGATCTCAAAAGGCGCCTGAAAGAACATAACGCCGGAAAATGCCAGCACACATCCAAGTTAAAACCCTGGAAACTTAGCCTTTATGTGGCCTTCCAAACCCCCACCCAGGCCCAACACTTTGAAAGATATCTAAAATCCGGCTCAGGCCATGCCTTTGCCAACCGCCATTTCTGGTCTTACACATAAGCGCATCCGCTTGAATTCTGTAACCCATCCAATCCTGGATGTATCTTATTAGGTCATTTCGTTTAAACATGTTATATTGCCGATTCGTGGTGCCAATGCAAAGGGCCAGAGGCTTTTTCACTGGAGTCGTGGAACCCTTCCGTATTAGCGAGGATGCCAGTGGCCAAAGAACAAGACACGGAGCATTCATCAGGCGTTGACAAGGGATTGGTCGCCATGTTTCTCAAGATGTATCCGGAGGAACGACTCCGAGCCAATGATCATGCCGCGCAGACTCTCCTGGAGTTGAGGAATGCCTTCCGAGAGCAAAAGACCAGCAGACCTGAATCTGGGCGCAATACTTGAAGGTTTGATGGCGGTATATGAAAAAAAGGGGGACTTTGGGGGTTAAGCGTTTTAGTCAACCGAAATGCTGTCCTTAATCATTTCCCATTTTTTGGGGCCGATTCCCTTGATTTTCATGAGATCTTGGGAGTCTTTGAAAGGGCCGTTTTGTTCTCTGTACTGCACAATGCGCTGTGCATAAGCGGGGCCGATGCCCTGGAGCTGGGTCATTTCCTCCACCGATGCCTTATTGATGTTGACCTTGTTCACCTCTTGTGCCCATAGGGCGGGGCTGAAGGCCAGGAACAATGCAACTGCCAAGGACAAAGCAATGATCTTCTTGTGCGTTTTCATGTGCTATCCTCCTGTGATAAGTCCCCCTTTTCTTCCCAATAAGCCTTTCTTTTCGGGATCTTAAGGCAATTTGCGTGCCACCCTTGGAGGGGGACGGGAAACTTCCTAAAAAAGCCTTTTATATTTAAGGACTTAATCGTCCTTGGCAGAGAGGTGACACATAAAATTGCCATGGAAATAGCCTCAATCGGCCCATGAATGGAGGCTCGGAACGCACTGAAAACTGTGCACGCGCCCATTTCTCTGGGCGGCGTGTTTTTTTCTTCCATTGGAAGCCACAGATTTGATAGTCTGAAGCATTTAAGGGGCCTGGGATTCCAGGATTCGAGTGGTTTGGATTCGGCCGATGTGGGATATGGGATGTGTGGTCGAGGGATTTTTTTGTAACCGCCCGTTCGCAAAGCTCACTTGATTACCAGGACGTATGATTTTTCCGCCGGGCGACCTTCCCCGGCGGAAATATGCCCTCAAGAAATTGAGTAAGGTAGTCCGTAAGACAGAAATGCCATATTCAAGGTCACGGAGTGGCGCCAGCTGGCATCTTGAATTTTGAATCCCAGCGAAGCTGGACCCGGGCGGTTAAATAAAATTTTGACCCGTTGACCCTTCGCGCAGCGGCAATCTTGAATTTTGAACCTGGAATTCGGAATCCCAGCGAAGCCGGCTTTTTGAATCTGGAATTTGCAATTTTGAATCCCGGCGCCAGCCGGCAACAGACCGAACAGACCAGATAGACGAGATAGACCAGATGTCCCTGTAATCTAGGGTCCGCTTGCGGACCCGGGCGGTTCCAAAATGTCCCCAACGATCCCAACGATAGTAACGATCTCAACGATCGTAACGAAATAAACCAAACACCAAAACAGACCAGACACACGAGACAAACGAAATCAACGAGAAAGACGCTCTAAACGATCATAACGATATTAACGACCCTAACGATCTAAACGAACTCAACGAAACACCAGATAGACCGAACAGACCGAACAGACCAAACAGAGGAGACCATCATGGCATCTAAGAGCAAAGAGGCCAGGCTTGACCAGCGGGCCTATTGGCAGAATCAACTGGACCAGCGCCTGGCGGCCTTGACAGAGCAAGGTGTGGAGCCTCAAAAGATCGCTAAAGACATTACTGTCCGAAGTCTTCGGGCCAAACTGAGGAAGACCGAGTCCAGGCTGAAGGTCATTGCAGGCCGCGAGCAAAAGGTGGCGGAAATGGCCACAGCCAAGGCCGAAAAGCAGGCGGCCCCCAAAAAGGACAAGGTCAAGGCCGAAAAGGTTGACCAGGAAACCCAGGAGATGAGCAAAAGACAACAAAAAAAGCAGAAGAAAAAAGAGGGCAAGCAAAAGGAATAACCCTGAGCAAAGCCGAAGGGAGCAATATGGAATGGGCAATTGAAGGCGAGGGGATGCACTATGAAGGCAACTGCATCCGTCCGCCCAGCGAGGCTTACAGCATCCTGCTGCAGGTGACCGTGGGATGTTCCCACAACAAATGCACCTTTTGCGGGACCTATAAGGGTGAGCGATTCAGGATCAAGGATGATCGCATCATCATGAGCGATATCCTGTTTGCCTCAAAGTATATGAAAAGACAGGACCGGGCCTTTTTGATGGATGGTGATGCCCTCATCATCCCCCAAAAGAGACTGGTATGGATCCTTGATAGGATTCAGGAACACCTCCCCTGGGTTAAGCGAATGGGTGCTTACGCCAACGCAAAGAGCCTCAGGATGAAGTCTCTGGAAGAACTTATTGTGCTCAGGGAAAAGGGTCTGGGCATCCTGTACCTGGGCGTGGAAACCGGCGATGAAGAAACCCTAAAAAGGATCCGGAAGGGTACCAGTGCACAAAACCTTATCAAAGTGGGAAGAAAGGTCAGGGAGGCGGGTATTAAGCTATCCGTCACGGTCTTGCTGGGCATTGCTGGAAGAGCCCGCTCCCTTGAGCATGCCAGGGCAACCGGGAAATTGTTAAGCGCCATGGACCCCAATTATGTGGGCGCCCTTACGGTGATGCTTATCCCGGGAACACCTCTCCACCAGGACTACCTGGAAGGGAAGTTCGATCTCCTCACGGAACGTGAAGTATTGCTGGAATTAAAAGAGATGATTGCCCACACGAATTTGAGCCGAGGCCTGTTCTTTTCAAATCATGCCTCCAATTACCTCCCCATCAGGGCCAGGTTGCCCAAGGGCAAGCAAGAGGCCCTTGATCTCATCGATGCGGCCCTGGCCGGGGAAATCGGCCTCAGGCAGGAATGGATGAGGGCCCTCTGATACTCAAATTGCGCATCTCCCCGCACACAGGATTCCAGGATCCAAGGGTTCGAGTGGCGGCGCAAGCGCCAGCTGAGATGTGTGATTTGAGATATGAGATCTGGGCAGGAGTGGCACATCGCAGGTCGCAGATCGCACATCTCACATCCCATATCACCCTGACCCGTCCCCCGCTCCTAACCCTCTCAACGATATTAACGACCCTAACGATCTAAACGAACGCAACGAAACACCAGATAGACCAAATAGACCAAATAGACGAAACACCAGATATCCAACGCCCATGCTTCACCCTGAACAAAAGCGCATCTTCCAGACCATGACGCCTGAGCAAAAACTCGAGCTGAGCTTGCAGCTCTATCTTTCTGCCAGGGAAGTCAAGGTGTCGGCTCTGCGGAGTCTTCATCCGGATTGGCCCGAAGACCGGATAAAAGAAAAGATCCGGAGCGTGTTCCTTTATGCAAGAACCTGATCTTTTTAAGATATTCACCAACCGCCTGAACCAAGCAGGTATTACCTACTTCGTCACAGGTGCGGTGGCGAGCATGATATATGGTGAACCACGACTGACCCATGATATCGACATTGTAGTGGAGCTAACAGAAGAGGGCACCCAGGGATTAGTGCAGGTTTTTCCTTCAGAAGAATTTTATTGTCCGCCTGTAGAGGTAATCAGGGTGGAGTCAAAGCGGTCCTTACGTGGCCACTTCAATCTGATTCATCAGGAGACGGGGTTTAAGGCGGATGTGTATTTGATGGGGGAAGATAGACTTCACCACTGGGCTATGTCAAGGCGGAGACAGATTAAGCTCTCAGGCCAGGATTTCTGGATTGCACCACCTGAGTATGTCATCCTCCGCAAGCTGGAATATTACCGTGAGGGTAAGTCAGAAAAACACCTAAGAGACATTGCAAGCATGATTGAGCTTTCAGGGGATGAGATAGATCTTCAAGAACTCCTAAGCAAAATCACCGACTATTCACTGGAAAGGGAATGGGAAAAGGCTCGGAAGCAAGCTGGGTTGGACCCGCCGACCCGTGGACCCGTTGACGCGTCGACCCGTTGACTTTTTAATCCCAACGCTCCTAACGATCATAACCATCTAAACGTTCCTAACGCTCTAAACCTCTTTACTCAAATATCGCCTCCACGAACTCCTCCGCCCGGAATGGCCTGAGATCATCCATTTTTTCCCCGATGCCGATGTATTTGATGGGTATTCCCAGTTGGTGGGAAATGCCCACCACGATGCCCCCCTTTGCCGTGCCGTCCAATTTGGTGAGAATGATGCCTGTCACCCCCAGGGCCTCATTGAACATCTCGGCCTGTGAAATGGCATTCTGCCCGGTGGTGGCATCCAGGACCAGCCATATTTCATGGGGGGCGCCCGGGAGCTTTCGCCCCGTTACCCGGTGGATTTTTCGGAGTTCCTCCATAAGGTTGACCTTGGTGTGAAGCCGCCCGGCCGTGTCCACCAGGAGTATGTCCACATCTCTTGCAAGGGCGGCACCCAGGCCATCAAAGACCACCGCGGAGGGGTCCGCACCGGTGTCCTGGCGAATCACCTCAGCCCCCACCCGTTCACCCCAGATCACCAGCTGTTCAACAGCTGCAGCCCTGAAGGTGTCCGCGGCCACGAGCATGACCTTTTTCCCCTCTGACTTGAAACGGTGGGCCGCCTTGCCGATGGTGGTGGTTTTGCCCACCCCGTTGACGCCGATAACCATGATCACCAGGGGCTCCCCGGGGGCAGGGGAGGAGTGCTCCAGGGCCGGGGGCTTCAAAAAGGAGAGGATCTGTTCGCGCAAGGCCGCCTTTAAGGCCTGAGGGTCTTTAAGTTCCTTTCTCGCCGTTTTTTCCTGAACCATATCCAGGAGGGTCTGTGTGGTTTGGACACCGATATCCGATGTAAAGAGGATTTCCTCAAGTTCATCCAGGAGATCTTGGGTGATTTCCTTTTTACCCAGGAACAACCGATCGATTCTTCCCACCAGGGTGGACTTGGTTTTTGAGAGGCCGTGTTTGAGCCTCTTAAAAAACCCGGTCTCGTCCAGGGGGCTCTCTTTTTCTTCTTTTTCCGCTTCCTTGGGCTTGTCTTTGTTCTCTTTCCTGAAAAATTTGATCATGGGGTTCCTCACAAGAAATAATGGGTCAAAAGCCTGAAAAACAACCCGCATAATGGCCAGAATTCAGCACAATTTCAAAGTGTTTTTTAATGGCCATGACCAGACGGAAGAGAGCCCTTGCCATACTCCCTATGACAGGCAATTCAGAGGCCGTCTTTCTGTATTGGCTGTGCGGTCCCGAATGGATTGAGAGCGTTACGCAGCGGTTAGCCGCAAAAAGGCATGGTGGAATGGGACTCAGTGGACGGTGGCGGAAGCCGCAGCAGGCGCTTCAAGGGCGCCGTTTTTTACGCCCTCCACATCCACAGAAACCATCTTGGATATACCCGCCCTTTCCATGGTCACCCCGTAAAGGCGGTCCGTGATCTCCATGGTGCGCTTGCTGTGGGTCACCATGATGACCTGAGAGGATTTCTTGATCTCTCTAAGGAGATTGTTGAACCGGTCGATATTGGCCTCGTCCAGGGGCGCATCCACCTCGTCAAGGAGGCAGAAGGGGCTGGGCTTGATCATATAGATGGCAAAGAGCAGGGCCATGGCCACCAGGGCCTTTTCACCGCCCGAGAGGAGACCCATGTGGCTCAGTTTCTTGCCCGGCGGTTGGACCTCCACCAGAACACCGCTTTCCAGGGGCCCTGCTTCATCAGTGAGTTTTAGCCCGGCTGTGCCGCCGTTAAAGAGGATGGGAAAGATCTCCTTCAACTTTGCATCCACCTCCTCAAAGGTGGTGCTGAATTTTTCCAAAGAGGTCTTGTTGATCTTGGAAATGGCCAACCTGAGGTCCTCTATGGAGCTGATCAGGTCTTCCCTCTGGTTTTTGATGAATTCGTGGCGCT
>CAZNLL010000028.1:0-34781 GCA_964573885.1 uncultured Desulfobacteraceae bacterium
TGCAGTAAAAACAGAAAGTTATGTCATTTTATATCCAGGGTCTGGATATCACTATGGGTGAATTCCAGATTTAAAGTGTTAAAAGCGGCATTTGAAGTCATAGAAGGGGAAATCCCGAATCCTCAAGCGCCTTTTACGCAACAACGGGGTTAACTTGTCCATCTACCAAAATAGGGGCCCCATTTCAAGCCAGTATCGTACAAAACCTCGGAGCTGCCTTTCCCCTCACACCCCGAGGGGAACAAACCGGGCCCGATGAGAATATCAAAGAGCGGTGGAGATCCCCAGTGAGCCATGACCCGTCCCTGGAAAGCAGCCCCCGAAGGGCCCTGTTTCCCCTGAGGCCCCTATTGTTTCTGGCGGCCATCTTTTTCCTGAATTTTATCGCCCGCATCATCCTGGCTCCTTTGATGCCCGCCATCGAGGAAAACCTGAGCTTTGGCCATGGTGAGGCAGGGTCTCTGTTTCTTTTGATCTCCATGGGTTACTTCATCGCCCTCGTGGGATCGGGCTTTATTTCCAGGCCACTCAACCACAGGAGGACCATCATCCTTTCGGCCGCGGCGGTGGGCCTGGGCCTTCTGGGCATTGCATCCAGCACCTCCCTGTGGGGGATCCGGATCGGCCTGTTTCTCATGGGATTGGCTGCGGGCATCTACCTTCCCTCGGGTATCGCCACCCTGACCTCCCTCACCGCCTCCAGGCACTGGGGGAAGGCCATAGCCATCCATGAAATCGCCCCCAATCTGAGCTTCGTGGTGGCCCCCCTGATCTGTGAAATCCTTCTTGTGTGGTTTTCATGGCGGGGTGTTTTGGCCCTCTTGGGCATAGGGTCCCTGGCCGCCGGGGCGGCTTTTTTCCGCTTTGGGCTGGGAGGCGCCTTTCCCGGCCAGACCCCCAGTTTTAGGGCCTTCAGAGGCCTCTTTGCCGACCCCTCCTTCTGGATCATGACTGTCCTCTTTAGTCTGGGCATCGCCGGGAGCCTGGGTGTCTACACCATGCTCCCCCTCTATCTGGTGGCCGGCCAAGGCATGGAACGCGGCATGGCCAATACCCTCATTGCCCTGTCACGTATTCCGGGCCTCGGCATGGCCTTTATGGCCGGGTGGGCCTCAGACCGCCTCGGTGTCATCATCACCCTGGCCGCCGTGCTTTTTCTCACGGGCCTCTTGACGCTCCTTCTGGGATTCCTCCCGGGCCAGTGGATGGTCCTTGCCGTGTTTCTCCAACCCGTCATGGCCGTGTGTTTCTTTCCCCCGGCCTTTGCGGCCCTTTCCTCTATCGGGCCGCCGGAGGCCCGGAATGTGGCTGTCTCTCTCACGGTACCGGCCGCATTCATCCTGGGTGGAGGTGCCGTTCCCACGGGGATCGGGATCATGGGGGACCGGGGCTTTTTTGCCCAGGGCATGGCCCTGGTAGGGGCCATCATCCTCCTGGGCTCCCTCTTGGCCCTGTGTCTGAAATTGGCCAAAAGGCCCTCCTAGGAACCGTGTTCCCAGGTTTCAAGGGGGCAAACCTTACACAGGGGCCTTTTTCGGCAGTAATCTTTGCCAGTCCTTACGATCAGGGCATGAAACTCATTAAAGAGGGCCGGATCATCAGGAAGGTGGTCGACAAAGAGGGTCTGTAATTCGTTGTAGGTGGCCTGTTCTCCCGCCATGCCGTGGCGGTACAGGATGCGGTGGGTGTAGGCGTCAACGACGAATACAGGTCGATCGGCCCCATAAAGAAGGATGCTGTCCGCGGTTTCGGGGCCCACCCCCTTCACCCCCAGAAGGCCTTTCCTGAGGGGCCCGAGCGCTTCTTTTAAGAGAAAGGACAGGTCTCCGCCCTGACGGGAGACAATAAAGTCAATCAAGTTCTTCAGGCGCCTGGCCTTGATGTTATAGTATCCCGCCGGCCTAATCGCTTGGGCCAATTGGGGCACGGTCGCCGACGCCAAGGCCTGGATGGAAAGCAGCCCTTGGTCCTTCAGGTTGGCAATCGCCCTTTCCACGTTTTTCCAATTGGTGTTTTGGGTGAGGACCGCCCCCACAATGATCTCCAACCGGGTATCCCCCGGCCACCAGTGCTGGGGTCCGAAATGGTCCTTGAGACGGTTGTACATCTCCATCAATCGCTGCCCGGTCAGGGTGACATGACTCATCTTTCCCCAATCCTCCCTTTCCAACGCCTTGACAGGCCCAGTAAGATACCTTAAATTTAGCGTTTCTGTCAACGATAGCCGGGCACACAAGAACGATTGCGTCGAACCTTTAACCCCAAAAAGCAGGACCCCTTATGAGCCGCCAGGCCTCTCCAAAACTGACCAAGACCCGCAACATCGGAATCATCGCCCACATTGATGCGGGTAAAACCACTGTGACCGAACGGATCCTTTTTTACACCGGGCGCGTTCACAAGATGGGTGAAGTCCACAATGGGGAAGCCACCATGGACTGGATGGAGGAAGAGAAGGAAAGAGGCATCACCATTACCTCGGCGGTCACCTCCTGCGAATGGCTCGGCCATACCATCAATATTATAGACACCCCCGGCCACGTGGATTTCACCATCGAAGTGGAAAGGGCCCTCCGTGTCCTGGACGGTGCCATAGGCGTGTTTTGCGCGGTTGGGGGTGTGGAGCCCCAGTCCGAGACCGTGTGGCACCAGGCGGACAGGTACAAGGTCCCCAAAGTGGCCTTTATCAACAAACTGGATCGTGTGGGGGCGGATTTTACCCGGGCCGTAGACATGATCAGGGAACGCCTCGGGGCCACACCTTTACTCTTACAGATCCCCTGGGGCGTGGAAGACACCTTCAAGGGCGTCATTGATCTTGTCAAGATGAAGGCTGTCCTGTGGCAGGACGAGTCCCTTGGTGCTGAGCTGGAAGAGGTGCCCATTCCTCCCGAGTTCCTGGACGAGGCTGTCCGACACCGGGAACGGCTCCTGGAATCCCTCGCCGATAAGAACGATCAGATCATGGAAAAATACCTCTCAGAGGAGGAACCCGGGCTTCAAGAACTCAGGGAGGCCATAAGGAAGGCCACCATCAAATTGGAACTGGTTCCCATTTTTTGTGGGGCCGCCTTACGGAACAAGGGAATACAACCCCTATTGGACGGTATCGTAAGCTTCCTCCCCTCCCCCCTTGATGTCCCTCCCATTGCGGGGCATATCCCCTCCTCCGGGAAAGAGGCCTCCTGCCCGCCTGAAAAAAAGGGCCCCCTGGCCGCCCTGGCCTTCAAGGTCATGATGGATCAAGGCAGAAAAATGACATACCTCCGGGTCTACTCGGGCACCCTCAAGGCCGGAGGCGCGGTTTATAACCCGGCAAAGGATACCACGGAGAAGGTGGCCCGCCTCCTGAAGCTGCACTCCAACAAGCGAGAGCGCATTGACGGCGCATCGGCAGGGGATATTGTTGCGGCCATGGGGCTGAAGGAGACCACCACCGGGGATACCCTTTGTTCAAAAGAGCAACCCATCCTGCTTGAATCCATTCAGTTTAACGAGCCTGTTATCAGCATGGCCGTAGAGCCCAAAAAGATTCAAGACCATGACCGCCTTCTGGACGCCCTGGGCAAGCTCTCAGATGAAGACCCCACCTTCAAGTACCAAATCCACGAGGAAACAGGCCAGATCCTGGTCTCGGGCATGGGTGAATTGCACCTGGAGATAATCCTGGGCAGGGTTAAGCGGGAATTCTTTGTAGAAACAAACCGGGGCAGACCCCAGGTGGTCTACCGGGAGACAGTGACCCAGACGGTGGAACACGAAGAGGTCTTTTCCCGCGAACTGGCTGGACAGCAACATTTTGCAGGCCTCCGGATCCAGGTCTCTCCCCTGCCTCCGGGCACCGGAAACCGCTTTATGGACCACTGCCAAGACCCGGATTTGACCGAAGAATTCCTGAATGCAATCATGGAAGGGATTTCAGAGGCCGAAAGCGGGGGGGTCCTCATGGGCTATCCGGTGATCGACGTGCAGACAATCCTCTTGAATATCCAGGTCAAAGAGACCTTCTCAGACGCCCTGGCCTTCAGGGTAGCGGCGAACATGGCCTTTAAAAACGCCTGTCAAAAGGCTGAGCCTGTCCTGCTCGAGCCCATTATGAAGGCCGAGGTCCTGGTGCCTGAGGAATTCACCGGTGAGGTCATAAGCGACCTGAACAGCAGACACGGAAAGATCGAGCAAATCGGGGCCAAAGGACCGGTCCAGGTCATTACCGCCAGTCTTCCCCTCTCAAGGATGTTTGGCTATTCCACGGCACTGCGCTCCGCTTCCCAGGGCAGGGGCACCTTTTCGATGCATTTCAGCCATTATGATAAGACCTAAGAGGTCCCCGAGCTGGCGCTCAATCCGGGGACAGACCGAGAAAACGTGCCGCGTTCCCTCCGCTTATCCGGTCCACCGCCTCCCGGGAAAGACCGGCCGAGGCCATTTCCTTCAGATACCTACCGGGTCTGATCAGGGGATAGTCGCTTCCAAAAAGGATCTTATCAAGACCCACGATTTCCTCGGCAACCCGGTAGACTTGAGGCGTGTAAAGAAAGGGACTGGCCGCCGTGTCAAACCAGACATTTCTTAAGACCTCTTTCACCTCCTTTTTCATGAGCCCATAAAAGAAAAGCCCACCCCCCCAGTGGGCCAGGACAATGCGGTTCAAGGGATAGGTCTGGATGAAACGGTAGATTTCATTCAGGGTCATGGGTGCCTTCCCAGGATACACATGTCCTACGGGCTCGTTGGTGTGGAGCAAAAAAGGCACATCAAGATGCACACACAGGGCCATGACCTCACCCAGGGCCTTGACCACATCATGGTTGAGGCCAGAGCCGTAGACAGCGAGCTCACCCACCCCGGAGAGTCCGGCCTTGAGACATCTTTCCGCCTCTCCTGCCCCCCCGGGAGCCAGAGGAGAGAAGGCGCAAAATCCGATGAGGCGGTCGGGGTAACGGTTTACCGATTCCAGGACATAGTCGTTGTGTCTTTGATAATTCTCCGGTTTTTCCCACGGAAACCCGAATATGACGGATTTCCGGACCCCTTCTTCTTCCATATTCCGGAGGAGATCCTGCGCCCCCACCACTCTGGCCTTGGGAGAGCGGTAAATGGAGGCAAAGGCAGGTTCTCCGGAAAGGAGGGCCGGTCCCCGATCCCTGAATTGGGATGGAAATACATGGGCATGGAAATCAATGATCATTTCAGGACCTTGGCCAGGGATTTCTCCACCGCCCCTGATCTATACCCCACGACTCTGTCCCGGATCCTCCCCTCCCTGTCGATCATGAAGAGGGTGGGAATGGCCGGGGGTGCGTTAGCGAAGTAATCCTGAATGACACCCCTGTTAAAGCGCACGATGGGATAATTGATCTTCAATTTGTGTTTGAAGAGCCTGAGGTACTTGTCCGGGACCTGCCTCGGATCATCCATGGACACGCCCAGCACCACCACATCCCTGTCACGGTACTTTTCCTGAAGTTCGATCAACTCGGGGATGGACGCCCGGCAGGGCGCGCACCAGGTGGCCCAAAAATCCAGAATAACAACGCTGCCCTGGTAATCGGAGAGGGTCCTCATCTGCCCGGAAAGATCCGGAAGGGTAAAATCCGGGGCCTTGGGCCCCGCCACGGCCTGATCCCCACAGACCGCCACGGAAAAGAGGAAAACCGTCCATGTTACGATAAGAATTCCTTGCTTTGTGTACGTCTTCATCCAAACCCCCTGTCGTTTGGGTGTAAATCCAGGAAAAAACCTGGGGGCCCACGATTCAAAGGACCTGATAGGGATCCACATCCATTATCATTTGTACCCCCTCCGAGGCAAGTCCCCTCCTTGTAAGGCGCTCCACCTCGCTTAGGAAGTGCCTGAGCAGAAAAGACCTTCGGCACTTCACCAGGACCTGCCACCGATATTTCCCCTTGAGCCTGGAAATGGGGGCCTCCACCGGTCCCAGGACACGGATCTCCCTGCCCCTTTTGGGCCAATGGCGGAGAATCCCTTTGATCTCTGAACTCAGACGACGGACCCCCGCCTCGGTTTTCTCCTTGTTATTCCCCTGGAGCCTTAACAGGGCCATGTGGGAGAACGGGGGATAGCTCAGTTGTTCCCGCAGTTCCCTTTCCTTCTCAAAAAAGGCCCGGTAGTCATGGGCCGTGGCCGCAAGAATCGCGTAGTGATCCTTATTGAAGCTCTGGATAATCACCTTGCCCCTTTCCTTGCCCCGGCCGGATCGTCCGGCCGCCTGGGAGAGAAGCTGGAAGGTACGTTCCGCGGCCCTGAAGTCTGGAAACCCCAAGGACAGATCAGCGGCGATCACGCCCACCAGGGTAACCCCGGGAAAATCATAGCCCTTTGTGATCATCTGGGTACCCACCAGGATATCCACCTCGTGTCTGCTGACCCGTTTCAGGACCTCGTAGGCCTGGCCCTTCCTACGGATACGGTCTGTGTCCATCCTCTCAATGCGTGCCGAGGGGAAGAGGCCTTCGAGCTCCTGTTCAAGTTTTTCCGTTCCAAAGCCGTAGGCCTTTAGGCCCCCTTGACCGCAGGATGGGCATTTGCCCGGGGTGCCCGAGCGGTGGCCGCAATAATGACAGGAAAGCCGGTTCTCCTTCAAATGATGAATGAGCGCCACATCACAGTTGGGACAGCGCACCACTTGCCCGCAAGACCGGCAGAGATATAGGCGATGAAACCCCCTGCGGTTCAAAAAAAGGATGGTCTGCTGGTCCCCCCTGTTGAGGTTCTTCTCAAGGGCCTCCCTGAGTCTGGTGCTCAGCATCTCCGAGCGGGGTCTACCATCGCCCGCGGCGGTCATATCCACAATTTCCACCTCAGGCAGGGACCGTTTCTCCACCCGCTCCGGCATGGAAAGGAGCCTGTATCTTCCGCTTAAGGCATTGTGAAAGGACTGGACAGACGGCGTACCCGAACCCAAGATGACCACGGCCCCTTCCATCTTGCCCCGCATCACGGCGGCATCTCTGGCCTGGTACCTTGGGCTGCCCTCTTGCTTATAGGTGGGCTCATGTTCTTCATCCACAATAATCATGCCCAGCTTCGGCAGGGGACTGAAAAGGGCCGAACGGGCTCCGATCACCAGGTCCACCTCCCCCCGAGCCATGCGCATCCACTGATCATATCTCTCGCCTCGGCTCAGACCGCTGTGGTAAACTGCAGTCTTCTCTCCCAGGCGCGATCTCAATACCCCCTCCATGTATACAGCCAGGGCGATCTCAGGGACCATTAAAATGACCTGCCCGCCTTTGGCGATGACCTTTTCCGCGGCGCGGTAATAGACCTCTGTCTTGCCGCTTCCGGTTACTCCGTGGAGAAGGAAGGCGGAAAATTCGCCCTTTTCAGCCCGCCTGTGGATCTCTTCTACAGCCGTTACCTGCTGTCCATGAAGCTGTTGGGGCACGGGATAGGAAAAGAGGATGTTGCCCGCCGGGCTCCTGTATACAGGGCTCTCATAGGTCTCGACGAGTCCTCTCTTCACCCATTTTTTGAGCAGATAATCCCCGTTCGGAAAGCGTTTCCTCATGTCGCTCATCAACAGGGTATCGGACTCGCACAGGGCCTGGAGAAAGGCCGCCTCGTCCTTGGCCTTCAATGATTCGGTCCTCTCTCTTAAGAGGGCTTTAAGCTCAGATTCCTTCCTGGCCTTAACGAACTTTCGTTTCACCGGCCCCACACGCGGCCTGGGGCTCTTCTCCCGGATCACCACCCATCCCTGTCTCTCCAGGGAGCGAAGCTCTTCCCTGGGGCAAGGAAGCCGTCCCTCGGGATGATCTCGGATCCAGGAAAGGAGTTGGTCTTCTTGCGAACCGGCAGGGACCCTGTCGAGCACGGAAAGGCCCTTCTCTGTCAATCGGGCGGACTTAAAAGGGGCTGCATTCAACCCCCCGGGAAGGACCGACTGAATCACCCTGCCCACAGGATGGAGATAGTAATCGGCCATCCATTCAAAGAAGGGCACCTCTTGCTCATGGAAGAGGGGCTCCGGATCCAGGACCTCGGAGATATCCTTAAGCTCGTGATCCCCCTGCCCCTCCCCCTTTTCAAGCACGTAGCCGGTAACTTTTCGATTCCCAAAAGGAACAAAAACGCGGCATCCCACCCGGGCCATGGATTCCAGATGCTCCGGAATCGAATAGAGGAAAGAGCCCTTTACGTTCACGGCCACGGCCACTCTCACACAGGACCCTCGCCGCTCAACGGTACTTGTCCCGCAATATCTGGATAACCTCTCTGAGGCGCCTTGATTCGGCCTCTTCATCTGCGTCACCATGGCCCAAAGGGCGATAATCCCATTTAAGGGTCATTTTCGAGAGGGGCTGGTGGATGGGAACATTGGCCTCCATGTCGAGCACACTGAACCGTTCCTCCCTGTCCCCGCATACATAGGTCACTTCCGAGGGGTACCACGCCCCATCAATATCCCGGTAGTCATGAAAGCGCACGGCTACCATCAAGGGCCCCGCCGGTGAAATCACCCTGTAGCGTAAAAGGAGGGGAAGAAAACGCGCCTTATCAATCACCAGGACGGGATCTTGTGGTCCCATCTCTCCGATCCGGTAGGCCACGAGCCCCTCTAGCCGGGTGTAGCCCACGGATTCCGGGTTGATGCCCATGGCCGATAAGAGGTTCAATATCGCCTCTTCTGTGTTGGCCATCACCAGTTGGCGGAAGGCCCTGTTGGGGACCACCTCCCGGACTACAGGATTGTCTTGTTCCCCCTCACCACCGGGACCGCCTATCCATTCCCAGGCAAAAAGGTCAGGCGATTGAAGCCATATTCTCTCTTTGCAGACCCTCCCCTGCACCTGGTCCTTGTCCCTCAGCATCTCCCTGGACTGGATGATCACCAGGGACTTTAAGGCAGAAAAATTCTCTGTCATAAGGGCCACCACCTGCTCCCCGGGCAGGATGTAAGCTTGAGCCGGGACCGAAAGGGCCGCCATGGAACAAAAACAAAGGACCCTCACAAAAGCCGTCCAAAAAGACACGCCCCTATCTCCCATGAGAGGTGCCTCCCGCCGGCGCATTGTCCGTGTCCGGATCTCCACGGCCCTGGTCTAACATGTGTGCCATATCTTCCCAGACCCGTTTCATGAGACGGTCGATGTTCTTGCGGGTGTAGCCCCCCACCGGAATCGGGGGGCCGATCCGCAAATCAAAGGAACCCCTATTGATCCTCAGGCTCCCCTTGGGGACGATTCGGTGGCTGTTGATAATTGCCACAGGCACGATATCCGACCCTGCCTTCAGGGCCAGGTTAAACCCCCCCCTTTTGAAGGGCTGAAGCCTCCCGTCCACACTCCGCGTCCCTTCCGGGAATATGACCACAGACACCCCCTCCTTGATTCTTTTGGCCGCCTCGTTCATGCTTTGAATGGCCTTCCTCGGGTTGTCCCTCTCTATCCCAATATAACCCGCCCGTTTCATGCTGAAACCCAGAATGGGGATACGCATCAACTCTTGCTTGACAATGAATTTAAAATCTACAGGGACATAGGCCAGCAGGGCAAAGATGTCAAAATAGCTTTGATGGTTGGTCATGTAAATGCGGGGCTGGTGGGGATCCACATTTCCCAACCCTTGAACCCTGAGCTTGATCCCGCACACCCAGAGGATCCCCCGGGCCCAAGGGACCGCGGCATAGGCATGGATGACCGTGCCTTTACGGTCGAAAAGGGAGAGGAGAAAGCCCCAGGCACACAGGATGATCGTATAAAGGGCGATAAAGGCGTTGAGGAGGAAAAACCTGATCATATCAAAGGCTTCCTTTTTAAAAAATCTAGAAATTTATTGACATATAAAGATATTTAAATTATAAAAGTTTATAATTAAATTATAACTAAACGTATTTAGGGAGCGGTCATGGCTGACTACATCGTATGCCAGAAAAAGCGGAACACCCCGCGCATAGATGTCCGCATCTGTGAGAAAAAATGTCCCTTAAAAGAGGCCTGTGAGGCCTATAAGGCCTACCTCAGGCAAACCTTCGACCACCGGCAGATCCCTGTTTCTCCCGAGACCCCCCCTCTGGTGGCTGCCGCCTCATAAGCCGGACGTGGTCTAAATCGTCTGCGTTGGGAAGGATCCCGCCCCCGAGTCAGGGGATTTCAAGGGGAGTTCAATCCTTAAGAGAATCATTCCTTCTCCCTCTCCCTGGGGGGAGATATCAACTTTACCCCCGTGGCGGTGGATAATTATCTTGGAAAGGGGGAGGTCCAGGATGGCGGATCCCTCCCTGCTGGCAAATCTGGGGAGAAAAAACTGCTCCAGATCTTCTTCCCCAAGCCCCTCGGCCCGGTGCCGTATGGCGATCACCACCTGATCCCCCTCGCTGGCTGTAGAAAGCTGGATTCTTTCGCCCTTGCCCAAGGATATGACCGCGTGCCTTAACAGGCTATCAAAGGCCCGGCTGAGCAATCCCTCATCCCCTTGGATCATGGGTAGAGAGGGGCAAAAGGATTGTGCCACCTCAATCCCCTCGGCCCTGAGCTGATCCTCCATATCCTCCAGGCAGCCCCTCAAAACCCGGTGGATATCCACGTCGGAGATACACAGGGTGAAGGGCTCTATAGAGGTGAGGATGATCTGAAGGATATCTTCCAGCCTGGCCACCTCTTCCACAATGATCTGAGCGATCTTCCGGTGGGGATCGTCTTCCGGGAGGGCATCCCTGAGTCGGCGGGCAAACCCCCCGGCCGTGGCCAAAGGGTTTCTTATCTCATGGGCGAAGCGCGTTGAGATCTCTCCAAGGACCCGGATCTCTTCGGTCCTGAGGGCGCGCTCTTGCAATTTCTTCAACTCGGTGATCTCCACCATGATGCCGTCAACCCATTTCACCTGCCCCTGCCGGTCCAGGTTAGGCATGGCGTGATCAATAAACGTCAAGAGGCGCCCATCCTTGGCCTTCACCACCCTCTCCACGCGGTACTCTTTTCCCTGCTCCCAGCAGGCCTTGAGGAAATCCCCGTACCGTACCCCCTCATATCCACATATCACCTCCCACCAGAAGTTTTTGTTGCCCACCACCTCCTCGGGTGTATAGCCCAGCTTTTCGGTGAAATAGGGATTGATGAACTCGGTGGTCCCGTCGTTGAGGATCCTGTACACGATCAGGGGAAGATTCTCCACCAGCTTGCGATACTTCTCCTCTGAGGCCACCAGATCCGCTGTCCTCTCTCTGACCCTTACCTCCAGGGTCCTGGCATACTCCTCGATTTGCCTGCGCCGCTCTTTCAGGGATTCAAGCATGGTGTTGAGGGATTGGGTCAGGAGGCCCACCTCGTCCGCGGGCCGGGGGTGCAGACGGCTCTCCCGCTTGCCCCGGGCGATCTCGTGGGCCTCTCCCACGATCTCTTTTATAGGGCGGATAAAAAGGGAGGCCACCAGCCAGGTAAGGCCGAAGGAGAGAAAAAGGCCGATCCCTCCCACCATGACCATGAGATAGGTGACCTTGGAGAGCCGTTGATTGATGGCAGAGCGATTCACATCGATCTTTACCAGGGCTACCACCTGGCCCAGGTAATCCCTGATTGGTCCCAAGAGAATGGACCGGTTGGGATAATGCTCAGGGGCAATGAGGATGAAGGGAGTTTCATGGTTCGATTCCTTCAGGTGTCGGACCAGGGGAAAGGGTTTTTTATCCTCTAGCGTCGTGTTAAGCGCCACGTACAACCCTTCCCCTTTTTTTTCATAAACTGTAAAATCCGGCCCCCAGTCCCTCTTAAGCCGCTCCAGGAAGGGTCTGTCAAAAGGAAATCCGATCTCAACGCTGCCCACAAGGGCCCCCAAATAGAAAACCGGGACCACCCCTCTAATTCCCAGGCCGGTCAGGCCCCACTCCAGGCCGGCCACGCCCCTTCCCCCTCTCATGGCCTCCACCACGGTCTTTCTATAGGAGATCATCTCCCCCCACTCCTCCAGAAGATGAAGGCGGAGAAAGGATTTACCCGGCGGGACATGGAGGTGAAACTGGCTGATCCCGAAATCTCTCCTCAGTTCTCCGTAAAGTGGGGTGAGACGCTTAATGAGGGCTTCCTTGTTCCTTTCGGCCAGGAGACTCTGGACCTGCGGGTCCTGGGCCACGGTCGTTGCCAGGGAAAGGGCCTGCTCCTCCTTATGTTCCATCGCCGCAAGGAAGATATGGTATAATTTAAGGATATCCTTCTGTTCCTCTTTCTTAATGAGCACCTGCTGGCTGGTCAGACCGATGTAGACCAGGGCCGTGGTTCCCACAAAAGAAAACAGGAGAAAGGGGAAAACGAGTTTCCATTTCAGGCTGATGTTTTGGGCTTTTTGAACGATATCCGAAAGCATGCTTTTCAGGAGATCAGGGGCATCCTTTTCATGTCCCTCAAGATTCTTTTCTGCCGTTCAAGGACCCGGGAATTGGGGTGCACCGGTGACCACCGGTGGGGGTTGGGCAGGATGGCGGCCAGCAGTGCCGCCTGAGAAGGATTGAGCCTGCCGCAGGAGGCATGGAAGTACCGCCTTGCCGCCTCCTCGGCCCCCATGATCCCTGTTCCCCAGTCAACCGTATTCAGATAGGTCTCAAGGATCCTCTCTTTATCCCAGAATATCTCAATCAATAAAGTATAGTATGCCTCTGCACCTTTTCTCAACCAGCTCCTTTCAGGCCACAAAAAAATGGTCCTGGCCACCTGCATGGTAATGGTGCTGGCCCCCCGGACCCCACGTTGGAGGAGCAAATCCCTTACTGCGTGACCCAGTTCGGCAAAATCAAAGCCATGATGATCTAAAAAGCGCTGGTCTTCGCCGGCCAAGACCGCCTTTCTTAAATAGGGAGAGACCAGGTGCAAAGACCGCCATGTCTCCCGCAGATTGTGCATCTTATAGGAGCCACCCCCTTTAACCCACTGCCAGGCCATAACAGCGGTGAACGGGGGGTTTACGAACCGGACCACCAGTATCTGGATGACGGTCAGGGCCCATACCAGAAGAAGCCCCTTTAAAAGCCACCTCACAGCCCTCCTAAAAAACGAGGCGGACTTTTTCCGTCCTCTTTTACCCATCTCCTGCTACGATCTTCTCCCAGGCACATTCCAGCACTTGGGGCGATGCATGCTCAAGGTCAGTTCCAGACGCCTCGAGTTCCTCTTCCAGCCTCTCAAAGCTTTTGATGAATCTCCGGTTGGCACGCCTCAACAGGTCCTCCGCATTTAAGTCCCAGTGCCGGGCCATCACGGCAAGATCAAAGAGGAGAGAGCCGAGGCCTTCCGCCACATTTTTCTTGTCCCCCCCGTCTACCGCCTTTTGAAGGGTCTCCACACCCTTGGAGATCCTTTTTCCGCCGCTTTCCTCCTTTGACCTGTCCAGGCCCAGCTTGGAGGCCCTCTCTGTCACCCTGTGCGCCCTTAGAAGGGCGGGAAGCGCCACGGGCACCCCCTCCAGCATGGGGGCCGCCCTTTTCGGAGCGCCCTTTTCGGCCTGTTTTATGCGGGCCCAATTGACAACCACATCCTCCGCATTCCTCACCTTTTCTTGCCCGAACACGTGGGGGTGCCGGCGAATCATCTTGCGGGTAATGCCCTCCACAACCTGAACAAAACCAAACTCCCCTCTCTCCTCCGCCAACCTGGCCAGGAAAAAGACATGGAAAAGCAGATCGCCCAATTCCTGGCAGACCTCCTTGGGGTCCCCCTCCTCGATGGCCTCCATCACCTCATAGGCCTCTTCGAGAAGGTATATCTTGATGGATGAATCCGTCTGCCTGGCATCCCAAGGGCATCCGCCGGGCCCTCGAAGCCGCGCCACCAATTCAACAAGGGCCTCCACAGCCCTTGACAACCTATTTGATTCCATTTTTCCCGGAGAGGTCTCGGACCTTTTCGGTCAAGACCTCCTTGGCTCCTCTCTTTACCCCTAGGAATTTCTTTTTCCACGCCTGATAGGCATCGGGAGATATAAGGTTGACCATGGACTGGTAGGAAGAGATGACAAAGGGGGCCAGACGCGACTTGGCGATGAGGGGCGCCTTTGAGGGGACAAAGAACGTGAGAAGGACAATAGCCAAATATATAATAATGACACCCTTTAATACAGCGAGACCTGCTCCCAGGGCCCTGTCCGTCCAGCCCAGGAAGGCCTTCTTCAGGGCCATCTTCAAGGCTGCCCCCCCCAGATTACACAGGAGAAAGACCACCACAAAAAGACAGGCGAAACTGATCAAAGGAAGGGCACTGACCGTGGGAAGATATCCCTTCAAAAAAACGGTCATCTGCGGTTGGAATTTATTGGCGAGCCATATCCCTAGGACAACGCCTGCCAGGGCACCGATCTCCCGGAAGAATCCTCGAACCACACCGCGGACAATGAGAAAAATCATTGTTACGAGTATGATCATGTCTAGAAGATTCATGGCGAACTTTTATCAGAGCTCTCTCTGTAAGGTCAAGGCGGAATCTCACCCCAAGTCCTTGATGGATGAAGGTTGCCCGTCAAGATCTTTTGTGATAAATTAAGGTTTTCAGCGTTTACCGCTATCCCCGATGCCGTGATTTTCCCGGTTTCAAACGGACCTGCCACCCGGACCCGGTTCCCAGCCAGGGGGCAGATCAACGAGCCATGGAAAAGCAAAAGATAGAGCTCATTACCCAAATCAGCCTGGACATCAACGAGGTCAAGGACCTGGATATGCTCCTCGAGCGGATACTCACCAATGTCCGGGCCTTTTTTAATGCGGACGCAGGGTCCATCTACCTCAAGGAAGGAGACAAGCTCAGATTCAGCTACACCCAGAATGATACCCTTCAAAGGCGGCTGGGGCCCAACAAAAAGCTTCCCTATCACACCTTTTTCGTGCCCATCAACAACCACTCCATCGCCGGGTATGTGGCCAAGAACTGCGAGGTCGCCAATATTCCCGATGTATACAAAATGAGCGGTTCCGAGCCTTACACCTTTGACTCGGCCTTTGACACCATGTCCGATTACAGGACCTCCTCCATGCTCACTGTACCCATGATCAACCAGCGGGGTGAGGTTCTGGGGGTCATGCAAATCATCAACGCCCAGGACGATGCAGGGGAGATTATCCCCTTTTCCCCCTTGGGGGAATCCCTGATACAACACTTCGCCACCAGTGCCGCCCTGGCCGTGGAACGGGCCCAGATGACCCGAAATATCATCATGCGCATGATCAGCATGGCTGAACTTCGAGACCCCAAGGAGACAGGATCCCACGTAAACAGGGTGGCCTCTTATTCGGTGGAGATCTATGAAACCTGGGCCTCAAAAAAGGATGTGAGCCGAAAAGAGGTCAACAAGCAAAAAGATATCCTGAGAATGGCCGCCATGTTGCACGATGTAGGGAAAGTGGCCATCAGCGACCTCATCTTAAAGAAACCCGCAAGACTGTCTCAGGATGAATTCGAGATCATGAAAAGCCATACCTATTTGGGTGCCAGACTCTTCAGAGACGCCCATTCGGACTTCGACGACATGGCCGCACAGGTTGCCTTCAGTCATCACGAAAAATGGGACGGCACGGGATATCCCGGCCATATGAATCCTATCACCGAAGAGCCCTTGCCCGGCTTTGCAGGGGAGGACGGCAAACCCAAGGCCAAAAGAGGTGAGGAGATCCCCCTCTTCGGGAGGATCGTTGCCCTGGCCGATGTCTATGACGCCCTCTGCTCCCGCAGATCTTACAAGGAGCCATGGGATGAGGGCCGCGTGCTTGAAGAAATCCACCGCTCCTCGGGCAAACATTTTGAGCCCGACATGGTGGATGCCTTTTTTTCCTGCCTGGATGTCCTGAAATCCATTGCCGCCCGTTACCCGGATGAACCCGGCTAGTACCTATCCATACATCAATCAATTCCGGGCACAAGCGTGTTTCCAATACTGGGCTGAGAGGTCTAACCGAGATCCACAATAGGCCTCACCTCTGTAATCCGGAAGCGTATAGCGGCGTGGATCATGTTGGCCGCCTCCGGGCCCGCGGCCTTGGCGATGTTATCCTTTATCTGGTCGTAAAAGCCGCCACCCTTTTCGATGTCCATGACCTCCAGATAGACCCTGGCCCCTTTCCAGTCCATGATGGCCTTTCCCGGATCGAGAACAATAAAGACGGCCTTGGGATTCTCCTGGAGGTTCCGGAAGGATCGGTTTTTCCCGATTCCCATGACCACCGTGTTCTCATCGATCATCTGGGGAGAGCCAAAAACCGCCACATTGACATCCCCTTTGGTGTTGGCGGTGCTAAGCGTTCCAATCCTGGGGCTCTTGTTAAATAGGGATATTAACTCCTGTCGATTCATCATGGACCTCCGTAAGGTTTTATGGTTAGAATATCCCCTTCTTTGCCACTCTCAGTCATTCCGGGGATAACCTTCCTTTTCTAGATTCACCGGCGGCAGGCCTTGATTCTCTTTTTGCACCCAAGGGTGCGCCTCCCCGCACAATGGGGCTCCCGGGGTGTTACGGAGGGGAAGCCCCTCCCCCCGGTCCGCGGACCGGGGAGGATTAAGTGGAATGTGGGGATTATCTAAATTATAACCGCTGGAGCCTGGGGGGGTCAACGGGAATTCATCCGGCCCTTGTCCCTTTCCCCGTCTCGTGCTTTCGTGCTAATAGAGTATGGATCAGGAGGCCTCACACTGAAATGTCAACACAGCGTTCAGCCCCCATCCAAAGCGGATTTATCCATATCAGGGGGGCCCGGCAGAACAATCTCAAGGGTCTGAACCTTGACATCCCCCTTAACAGGATAACGGTCATCACGGGCCTCAGCGGCTCAGGCAAATCCTCCCTGGCCTTTGACACCCTCTATGCCGAGGGCCAGCGCCGTTACGTAGAAACCTTCTCTCCTTATGCACGCCAGTTCATGGAGCGTATGGACCGGCCCCATGTCGGAGATATCCAGGGCATCCCCCCGGCCATCGCCATTGACCGGAAAGACCCGGTGCGCACCTCCCGCTCCACGGTGGGGACCATGACCGAGATCACAGATTATGTGAAGCTGCTCTATTCCCGCCTTGGGCAGCTTCACTGCCGGAGGTGCAAAAGGCCGGTGCTCCGTGAAAGCCCCGAACAGGTGTGGGCACGCCTCTCGGAATATCCCCCAGGTTCCGAGATCCTCATCACCTTCCCTTTTTCCGGGCCGGGCGGGGATTTCTCCCTTCAAAAGGAACTGGGCCGTTTGGGCTTTACCCGTCTCTTCTCACATGGCCGTATCACTCCTCTGGATGCCTTGGAAAAGACAAAACACCCGGACAAAGTCCAGGTCATCGCGGACAGGCTCATGCTCAGGGACCAGGACCGGGCACGCATTATTGACTCCCTGGAACAGGCCTTCAGGTTCGGGAGGGGAAAGGCCGATGTCTTTGTGGACTCCCACCGCCACTTGGCCTTCAGCACAACCCTTTCATGCCCTCACTGCGGCATCCGGTACAGGGATCCCCCGCCCAACCTTTTTTCTTTCAACAGCCCCATCGGGGCCTGCGACATGTGCAGGGGTTTCGGCCGCATTATTGATATAGACCCGGACCTCATCATTGCCGATCCCCGGCTCTCCCTCCAAGGGGGGGCTGTCAAGCCTTGGGGAGGGCGCTCAAAGGGCCGCATGGAATTCGAGGACTTGATGGCCTTTTGCAGACGGGAGCATATCCCCACGGACGTCCCTTTCAGGCGTCTCAAAAAGACCCACAAAAAAGCCATCTTTGAGGGAACCCCCGACTATTACGGGATCCGGGGCTTTTTCAGGTGGCTCGAGACCAAGACCTACAAAATGCATGTCCGGGTCTTTCTTTCCCGCTATCGCAGCTATCGGGTCTGCCCGGCGTGCCGAGGCACCCGTTTCAAAGAGGAGGCCCTCCTCTACCGTCTGGACGGGCTTGATATCGCCCAGGTCTATGCCCTGAATGTGGATGATGCCTGCGGATTCTTCGCCTCCTTTTCCTGCCCCGAAGGGGATGAGGCGGGCAGGCTCCTCCTGGATGAGGTCCAAAGCCGCCTGGCCTATCTCCGGGACGTGGGGCTGGATTACCTGACTCTGGATCGCCAGTCCCGGACCCTCTCGGGAGGGGAAGTGCAGCGTGTGGCCCTTGCCTCGGCCCTGGGCTCTTCCCTGGTCAACACCCTCTACATCCTGGACGAACCCAGTATCGGACTTCATCCCCGGGACAGCCACCGCCTGGTGCGCATCCTTAAGGGGCTGAGAGACCTCCAAAACACGGTGGTGGTGGTGGAGCATGATCCCGAGATCATCAGGGAAAGCGACTACATGCTGGACCTGGGCCCAGGGGCCGGTGACCAAGGAGGCCGGGTCATGTATTTCGGTCCCACCAGGGCCGTCAAGGGATGCCTTACGGGAGACTTCCTCCGCGGCAAGCGGTTCCTTCCCCTGCCTAAAGGCCGTAGATCCCCAAGAAAAGGCCGTTGGCTCATCATCAAAGGGGCCGGTGAACACAACCTCAAGGACATTGATGTCTTTGTCCCCCTGGGTCTCTTTGTCTGCCTTACCGGCGTATCCGGCTCGGGCAAGTCCACCCTGGCTGAAGACGTTCTTTATAGGGCCGTGAAATGGAATAAACAGGACCCCCAGGGCCGTCCCGGCCGGCACAAGGGACTCAAGGGTCTGGGGGCAATTACAGACGCCGTTCTGGTGGACCAGAAACCCATTGGACGCACCCCCAGGGCAAACCCTTTGACCTATACCAAGGCCATGGACCCCCTTCGCACCCTGCTGGCCCAAACAGAGGGGGCCCGAAAACGAGCCCTTAAGCCCACCCACTTCTCTTTCAACACCCCCCAGGGCCGATGCGGGAATTGCAGGGGAGAAGGCTTTGAAAAGGTGGAGATGCAATTCCTCTCCGACGTGTTTGTCACCTGTCCGGAGTGCGGAGGAAGACGTTTTGAGAATACCGTCCTGGAGGTCACCTTTCAGGGAAAAAATATCCACCAGATCCTTTCCCTCACCGTTGACCAAGCCCTGACCTTCTTTGAAGACCACCCCAAGATCACGGCCGCCCTTGAGCCCCTCGCCCGGGTGGGACTTGGTTACATGAGGCTCGGACAGCCCATAAACACCCTTTCGGCAGGAGAAGCCCAGAGGCTGAAGCTCTCTCGGTATCTGGAAACCAAGGGCCGGGAAAAGCGCCTTTTTATCTTAGACGAACCCACTACGGGGCTTCACTTTGAGGATATTTCAAAACTCATGGCCCTCCTCCAGGACCTTGTGATCCAAGGGAACAGCGTCCTGATCATCGAACACAACATGGATGTCATCAAGACGGCGGACTGGGTCATTGACCTGGGACCCGAAGGCGGGGAAAAGGGAGGGGGAATCGTCGCCACGGGTCCTCCTGAGGAAGTAGCCCAGTGCCCCGTCTCTCACACAGGCCGATTTCTCAAGGTCTATCTCAAAGGCCGGGGCAGGCTCAAATCCAGCCGAAAAACCACTGGTCCTGAACCGGACCGGCCGTCCCCGGACGCCATTATCATCAAGGGAGCCCGAGAACACAATCTCAAAAACGTGGCCCTTTCCATCCCCCGCAACCAAATGGTGGCACTCACCGGGGTCTCGGGTTCGGGCAAATCCACCCTGGCCTTTGATATCCTCTTTGCAGAAGGCCAGCGGCGCTATCTGGAAAGCCTGGCCCCTTACGTGCGACAATATGTGAGGATCCTGGAGCGGCCTGAAGTGGACGTGGTGGCGGGCATCCCCCCGGCCGTGGCCATAGAACAACGAATCAGCCATGCGAGTCGCCGCTCCACTGTTGCCACCCTTACCGAAATCTATCATTTCCTAAGGCTCCTTTTCAGCCGGGTAGGGATCCCACATTGTCCAGGGTGCGGCCGCAGACTGGTTACCCAGACCCGGGCCACTATTGCGGCCCACATGAAGAGCCGTTACGGCCGTCGATCGGCCCTGGTGCTGGCCCCCAAGGTAGCCGGAAGGAAGGGCTTTCATAAAGAAATCCTGGCCGGGGCCCTGGGCAAAGGGTATAAAGAGGCCCGCATCGACGGTGTCATCTCCCCCATCAAAGAGGGAATGGCCCTGAGCCGCTACCATGAGCACACCATAGAACTGGTGGTGGCGCACCTGCCGGTGCAGGACCTGCAAGAAACCGTGGGCCAAGCCCTGGCAGAGGGAGGAGGCAGCCTTTTGGTCTTGGATGACCATGGGGATGAAGAAATCTTCAGCCTCCATGGCACCTGTCCCGCCTGCGGGTCGGGTTTGCCGGCCCTGGATCCCCGTCTCTTTTCTTTTAACAGCCCCTACGGGGCCTGTCCGGACTGTGATGGACTGGGGGAGGTCGAAGACAGGGGCAGCCTGGTGGTCTGCCCTTGCTGCCGTGGAAGCCGCCTGAGGACCGAGGCACTCTCCGTGACAGTGAAAGGGTTCTCCATCGGGGATTTGGTGGATTATCCTGCCGGTCGCCTGGCCCGGGTGCTCAAGGACCTTTCATTCAACGGGACGGAAAGGGCGGTGGTACAACCCCTTTTAGAGGAAATTCAAACCAGGGTCTCCCTCCTCAATCGTCTCGGTCTCTCCTATCTGGCCCTCAGCCGGAGCGGGGCCACCCTATCGGGCGGCGAGGCCCAGCGGGTGCGCCTTGCCGCCCAGCTGGGATCCAACCTGACCGGCATCTGCTATGTCCTGGATGAGCCCACCATCGGCCTTCATGCCAGGGACAATCGTATGCTCCTTCACGCCCTGAAAGCACTCAAACGCCGAGGCAATTCCATTGTGGTGGTCGAACACGACGAGGAGACTATCCGAGAGGCGGATACCATCATCGACCTTGGTCCCGGGCCCGGACAGGAAGGCGGGTGGGTGGTAGCCCAGGGCAGCCTGAAGGACATCAAAAAGGCCCCCCGTTCTGTGACCGGTACCTGTCTCAACGGCCGGCCTCGCGAAATCACCTCCCGCCTGAGGAGGAACATAAAGGGGCCAGTCCTTCGCGTTCGCGGGGCTTCCAGGCACAACCTGAAAAAAATCGATGTGGAGTTTCCCCTCCTCACCCTGACCGTGGTTACGGGCGTATCGGGATCCGGCAAGTCCACCCTGGTCAAAGAGACCCTTTACAGGGGGCTGCATGACAGAATCCTGAACCAGGACGGCCAGGCCGGGTTCTGCAAAGGCATGGATGGCTGGAAGTCCGTGGACAGGGTCCTGGAGGTGGATCACAGCCCCATTGGTCGGACCCCCCGCTCGGTACCCGCCTCTTATGTGGGATGCCTCTCCGAAATCCGCAGGCTCTTGGCCCTGACCCCGGAGGCCCGGGCCCGGGGTTACCGTCCTGGGCGGTTTTCTTTTAATGTGGCCTCAGGCCGGTGCGAGACATGCAAAGGCCATGGCAGCCTCAAGGTGGCCATGAGCTTTTTACCTGATGTCTATGTCCGCTGTGGAGGTTGCGGCGGAAAACGTTTTGACCGGGAGACCCTCTCCGTCACCTATAAGGGAAAAAATGTGGCCCAGGTTCTGGATCTCACCTTTAAAGAGGCCCGCGGTTTCTTTGAAAACATCCCGGCTCTTCGGCGGATCCTCACCTTTGTATGCGACATCGGCCTGGGCTATTTACGCCTGGGCCAGCCCAGCCCCACCCTGTCAGGCGGAGAGGCGCAACGGATCAAGCTGGCTCAGGAGCTGGCCAAAAAGGCCGGGGGCCACACCCTGTATGTGTTGGACGAACCCACCACAGGGCTCCACCTTGCTGATATCGACAGGCTCTTATGCGTGCTCCAGGGGCTGGTGGACAAGGGCAACACGGTGGTCGTCATTGAGCACAACATGGAGATCATTAAGGAGGCCGATCACATTATCGACCTCGGCCCGGAAGGAGGAGACAAGGGCGGGCGGCTGGTGGCGTCGGGCTCACCCTGGGAAATTCTGGACCAGGCCCACCATTCCCATACAGCCCATCATCTTCAAAGATACCTCAAGGGCCTTTCTGTTTCCTGAACAATAAAGGGTTGAAACGGGTGTGGTCATCGTAGGCATCCAAGCCTTCATGGGCCTTAAGAAAACGGACCACCCCGTAAGTGAAAGGGGTGGCCAGGGCCTCGTAGACACATTTGGCCAGCCATTGGGTCATCATGATGAGGAGCAAGGCCTGGGCAGGGATGGTCCCCCAAAAGGCGATGGCAATAAAGACCAGGGAATCAAGTCCTTGCCCCACCAGGGTGGAGCCTATGGTCCGGGTCCAAAGCCAGCGACCCCGGGTGGCGATCTTCATTTTGGCCAAGACATAGGCATTAAAGAATTCTCCCACCAGATAGGCCAAAAAAGAGGCCCCAAGCAACCTGGGTGTATAGCCCAGGATTCGCTCATAGGCGGTCTGACCGTCCCAAAAAGGGGGCGGGGGGATGATCTCTCCCACCCAGATGACCATTACCACCATGAGATTACAGAAAAAGCCCAGCCAAATGACCCTCCGCGCCTGGCCATAGCCATAGACCTCGGTGAGCACATCTCCTGTAATATAACTGATGGGAAAGATGAGCACGCCTGCCGGAAGGATGAAGTTCCACACTTGGATGAGTTTTACGGATATGATATTGGCCGTGATCAAGGCGGTGACAAAGACGGCCACCACAAAGACAAACCAGTGGGAATAACGGGCCTCATCTCCGGATAAAGGGCGGTGCGGCGATCCATCCCCTTCCATCACTTTCTCCATCGTATCATTTCAGTTATATAAGACCGGATCAGGCGGGCTGGTGCTCCTTCTTGAGCAAGTCGTTCACCGTCTTTACGGGATTAAAAGTCACAGGAGGGACTTCCACAAAGAGGGTAAGCCACCCCGCCATGCCCCCGTTCCAGAGGCCCGGGTGCTCCAGGGCCTTCAGGTCCTTTCCCTCCTTGGACTTCACTGTGATAAAGACGGCCTCCGGGTCCACAAAGGTCCTAAGATCAAAAGGCTGCCCCTGAAAGTCTCGGACCCCGCATACAATATCCACAGGGTTGAAATGGGTCGAGGAGGCTAAAATGTCTTGCTGCTCCTGGGAATCGGGATCGATCTGGGCGGTTTCCACGATCTGGGGAGAAACGGCCCCTCTCCGGTCCCTGACCCAGAAGGGACCTCCTCCGGGGTCCCTCTCTTTTTTGACCATCCCGCAGACCCGGATGGGCCGGTTGAGCCTTTTCATGAGAAAGCGTCGCTGCTCCTCTTCAGTGGCCCTTTGCGGCCCCGGGGAAAGCCCGAATTCATCCTTTAGAAATGTGGAGACCTGCTCCAGGACGTCCCTATCTACAGGCTCGGAAGCCAGCCTTTCCATGAATCCGAAGACCTTTTTCTGCAACCTTAAAAGCACCCCGGCCAGGAGCTTTTTCCACCGCAAGGTCTCGGCCTTAAGCCGATCAGGGACCACGTTATCAATGTTCTTTATGAAAAGGATATCTCCATTGAGATCATTCAGATTCTCTATGAGGGCCCCGTGCCCTCCCGGCCTGAATAAGAGCCGGCCTTTTTGGTCCCGAAAGGGACGGTTTTGGAGGTCCACGGCAAGGGTATCGGTGGATCTTTTTTGGCTGGAAAACGCCACCTGATAGGATACCCCGTATCTATCCCCATAGGAGGCGTCCACCTTTTCCAGGAGATCCAGGAACCGGGGCCTGGCCTCGGGTGACACCGTAAAATGGAGGCGGCATACCTGGTCCTCAGCGGCCACATAGGCGGCCCCTTCCACCAAGTGCTCTTCAAAGGCGGTTCGGGGGCCTTCAGGATAGGCATGAAACAGGATGAGCCCCTTGGGCAGATGGGCGTAACCAAGCCCCTCCTCATCCAGGACGGCATGAATGATCTCAGCGAACCGGCCTTGGTCCAAAAGGGCCTCTAAGGACGCGCCCGCCTGGGTCATCCGGAAACGGAGGCGCTCAAAAAAGGGGAACTTCCTGAGGCCCCCCATGAACTCCTGGAGTTGCTGCGCCTCTTTGTCTCCTCGCCGGGCCTGACCGGCGATCTCATCGCTCCATATCTCTTTCCCCCGGCCCCCGTAGCGGTGTAAGACCTTAAACATCCGGGTCGCCGCCCCTGAGGCAGGAACGAACTTGAGATACTGGTGCCTGGAAGCTTCCTGTTCATAGGTCCGCATAAAGTCCTTCTCTTCCCTTTCATCGAGGACTCGGATGCCGTCCCCTCGGGTACAGGTCCGTACCAGATCCATGTAGGGAGGGGGCTTCTTGAAGAGCTCAAGCTGCCTTTGTGCCTCCTCCACGCCCAGTCCGTGGGCCTCTATCTCACTGAGGTCTTCAGGGCTGAAATGCGCCTTTGCCGTGTCCATCCTCTCCTCCTCTTTGGTTCTCGTAATACTTTAGGTGTTTCCAGTGCCTATGAGCTAAATGATACTGGTTCTCTTCTTCGGTATTCAGGCCAGGATTCCGCCGATCTCTCTTAGGGCCCGGGCCACCCTGTCCTTCACCTCTTCCACGGCCTCTGTACTTATCTTTCCTGTTCCCGCCTTGAGAAACAAATCCTGGTTGATCTCGATCTGAACCGCCACCTTTCCCTCCGTTAAAAGCAGCTTTCCATAGTGGGTGATAATGAACCCTCCTGAGTAAGGATGATTAACGGAAACAGAAAACCCCTGTCTTTCAAAGGCCCCCTTCATCATGCCCAGGGTTTCGGCGGCACAGGTGGTGGGGCCCCGGGCCGGATTTATCTCTCCCCGGGTATTTCCGTTGTTGCTGAGGACAATATCCTTCCTTTTTTCCCCCGCATCAGGCGCCCCGGCCGGACCGACCCCGTTTAAGGAATGGGCGTCCACCAACCCTTTGACTCCCGGCCGTCCCAGGGCCTCTTTGAGACGCTCATGGAAGGGCCGGTAATAAATCCTGACCCGCTCCGCCGTGGTCTCCTGATCCGGTGCCTGGCCCGGCCGGTACACCCTGCGGCCGTGGTAGTCTTTTTCAGGAATGACCCCCATGGGCCCGGTCTGATCCGGCCCCCGGTTGAGATCAACCAGGAGACGGCTCCACCGGGCTTTCACAATGCCCAGGGCGGGAAGGGCGCCGAAGATCTCTTCCGTACCTTCATCCACGGATTGCCTGATTTCATCGGCACAAAGGGCGATGGACGGTCTTATGGATGGGGGTAGTTCCCTGGCACAGTGGGAAAGGGATACAATAAAGGGGAGTGTCATGAAGGCCCCTCCCCTGTCACCATATTGCGGTGCGCCCAGTCCAATGCTTCCTGGACCCAGGGGCGGAATCGCCCCTCCTGACCCAGAACCGATGAAGGGAAAAGAAGGCGGCACAGCCTGTCATGGGTGTCTAAAGGCCCGTGCGTCCTGATCCGAGGCGGACCGTCTACGATGACAAATTGCCGTTCAGTCCCCACCTCCTCATAATCGGTCCCTTCCCGGACAAAGGTGCATCCCCCGGGACCATATTCATAGAGGCCCGCCTGGGGGGCCTTTTCCGACACCTTGCCCCCCATACCCCGCAGAAGAAGGACGTGGCTCCCCTTGAAAGGGCCTGCATATTGGGCGTTCAACCCTTCCACGTCCACCCTGTAGGGCACATCCAGGAACTCAAGCATGTGAAAGGCCTCGAGGGGGATAATGCCGCGCTGCAAGTGGAGCAGGGAGAGCATGGGGAAGACGCCCGTAAGCCTGGGATTGATTTCAAGGGCATGAACCCGTCTGGAGCGCCCGTTTAAGAGAAAATCGATCCCCATGATCCCCCTGTATCCCAAGGTAAAGAGGTAATCTGCAATGACCTGCGCCTGCTCCCGGGTTTGCCGCACCACCCACGACGGCCACGGGGAATCCTCCCACACATGGCCGCAAAAGACCCCGTGCTCGGGCAGGCCGCGCAAATAGGGGAGGTCTATGAGCTGCCGCTGAACACCCGAGAAAAGCACGCCCTGCCGGGTGAGACAAAGGGCCAGGCTTGCGGGAACGCCCTCTACAAAGGGACGGACACAAACCGAAGAGAGCCTCAACCCGCGCCAGGTCTTTTCTTCCAGGCGTTCCTGCAACCGCCCGTATTCCTGCTCCGAGGAGATGAAAAATGTTCCTCTTCCCCCTCCCTGGCGGACATCGGGCAACTGGACCACGAATCGCTCTCCCACCCGTTTGCGCCAGTGGTCATAGTCACAACCGTGGATCCTGTCTATGGGGCGGATAACGCCGGGAACCCCGGGCAGCCCGAGCCTGGTGACCATCTCCTGAAAAAAGGAGCGCTCCACCAGGCGCATGCGCAAAAACGCGGGGTTGGCCAAAAGGGTCCAGCCCTCTGTTTCAGCCAGGGTCTCGAGCTCAGGGTATGCCTGGTATAAAAAAAGGTGCTTTGGACCGGACCCTCCCTTGAGGTAACCCCGCACCAGGGGATGGGCCAAGAGCCAAGCCGAATTTACCCCCTGCTCCAGGACCGGGGGACCGGCCTCCTCCAGACACAGGATACCCGTCTTCTCCCTCAACAGGTGAAGATCACGGGTTTCTCTCAGGCATATAATGTGATAGTCATCCAAAAAATAGGCGGGAACAATCCTGGAGAAGGCGGTCATACCGATGCCTTCAAAGGTCCCTTTTAGCGCACCAAAGAGCTCCCTTGCATGGTTTAGGTTCCGTAGAAACATGCGTCGTCGCTGCGAGCCTCTCCCCGGGACCCTGGTGTGGCGTAAAAACAGGCCACAAAGTGGCCGTCCCCAATCTCTCTGAGAGGGGGAATTTCCAAGCTGCACTTGATTCGATGGGCCTTCCTGCACCGGGGATAAAAAGGACACCCCGTCACTTCTCGGGCCTCGCTGTCCACTCTCAAAAGAGTCCCGTAAGGCTTGACATCCCTGCAATCCCCGAACTTTGGAAGGGCGTCGATAAGGGCCTGCGTATAGGGATGGCAGGGGTTCTGGATGACCGTGTCGGCGGGGCCCATTTCCATGAGGTTCCCCCTGTAGACGACGGCCAACCGATTGCAGAGATACCTGGCCGCGGCCAGGCTGTGAGTAATAAAGACCAGGGTCACCCCCAATTCTTTCCGCATCTCCAAAAGGATATTGAAAATCTGGGCCGAGATAGACGCGTCCAACATGGAGGTCGGCTCATCGGCGACCACGAGCTGGGGCTTGAGTACCATGGCCCGGGCAATGGCCACCCGCTGCCTCTGTCCCCCGCTCAACTGGTGGGGATAGCGATGCAGATAGTCCTCGGCCGGGGAGAGCCCGGCGGCCTTCATGGCCTGCCGCACCAGCTCCTGCCTGCTTTCGCCATCCCCTATCCCGTGGACGGTCAGGGGCTCTGATATGGTATCCAGGACAGAGAGCTGGGGATTCAGGGACTGGTAGGGGTCCTGGAAAATCATCTGGACCTGCCGCCGAAAGCCCTTTAACGCCCGCCCCCTCAGGGCGTTGATCTCCACGTCATCCAGGTATATCTTACCCGAAGACGCCTCCTCCAGCTTCACCATGAGGCGGCCCGCGGTTGTTTTCCCGCTTCCACTCTCCCCCACCAGCCCAAAGATGTCGCCCCTCTCTATGGTGAAGGAGATGTTGCTCAGGGCGACGACTTCCATTCCAGAGCGGCCGAAGAGAGAGGCTTTGGTCCTGTAAATCTTGTGAACCTTTTCCAGACTGAGAATCGGTCTTGCCATCTCATTCATAAGAAGATTGGTTTCCCTCATGGGCTGCCGTGGCACAGAGACCGGTGTCCGGGGCTTATCTCGATCCACTCCGGGCTTTCCTTCTTGCACTGTCCCTTGGCACCCGGGCAGCGGTCGCAAAACCGGCAGCCCTCGGGCGGATGGATAAGATTGGGTGTTTCCCCCGGAATCGGGGTCAACCGCTTTTTATCTCCTGTCAACGTCGGATAAGAAGCCAGGAGCGCCCGCGTATAGGGATGGCCGGGCGACTCAAAGACCTTGTCCCGGGGACCATATTCCACGAGCTGGCCGGCGTACATAATCCCGATATCATGGCAAACCTCCGCCACAATGGCGATGTCGTGGGAGATAAAAATGATGCTGATACCGAACTCGCGCTGCAGGTTCCGGGTTTCGGCCAAAATTTGATCCTGTACAATCACATCCAGAGCTGTGGTCGGCTCATCCGCGATGATGAGTCTGGGTTTGCAGGCCAGGGCCATGGCAATAATAGCCCGCTGCTTCATCCCCCCGCTGTACTGGTGCGGATAGTCTCTCATGCGTTCCACAGGCACACCCACGAGTTGGAAAAGCCCTTCCACCTCCTTCATGGCCTCTTCTTCGTCCTTTTGAGAGTCGTGAGTCAGGATGGCCTCCACGATCTGCTTGTCCACCCGCTTGACCGGATTCAAGGCATTCATGGCCGCCTGAAAAATCATGGCAATCTTTCGCCACCTGATTCGCCTCATCTCCTCCTCGCCCATCTTGAGAAGATCACGGCCTTCGAAGACAATTCGGCCCTTTGAGACCGACCCGTTGGGAGGCAGCAACCCCATCAAGGCCATGCCTACAGTGGTCTTCCCGCATCCCGACTCCCCCACAAAACCCAAGGACGTGCCTTCTTCCAAGACAAATGACAGGCCATCCACGGCCTGGAGGTAACCCTTTTTGGTCCTGTAACCGATACTCAGGTCTTGTACTTCCAATAGGGCCATGGCTAACCTGCCTCCTCCTCCTTTCTGAGCCTTGGGTCCAGAACCTCATCCATGGCCCGTCCCAGCATATAAAAAGAAAGGGTGATAAGAGAGATGCAAATCCCGGGCGGGAGGAGCCAATAGGGGGCCTTGAACATGTGCCCTGTCTTCCACACCCATTGGAGCATCATGCCCCAGCTGACCGTACCCGGGTCTCCAAAGCCCAGAAAAGCCAAGGCCGCTTCAATAATAATGGCCGATGTAACACGAAAGGTCATGTAGAGAAAAGACAGGGGCAGTACATTGGGCATGATGTGTCGAAACACGATCCTCAAGTGCGACGCCCCGGCCACTTTGGCCGCCTCAATAAAGGGACGGTGCTTGAGAGAAAGCGTCTGGGCCCGGATAACCCGCGATACCCCCGGCCATCGAAACAGGGCGATGATCAACACAATGGTCCATATATTCAGCTGACCGAAGAGGGAGGACAAAATGAGGACCACCAGGAGGGTGGGCATCACCATAATCATATCAGCCAGTCTCATGAGCAGGGTATCCGTGACCCCCCCCGTGTAGCCGGCGAACATACCAATTGCCGTGCCCAGGAAGATACTCATAAAGGCCGCGGAAACCCCCACCATAAAGGCCACCCTGGCTCCGGCCAGAAGCTGACTGAGGATGTCCCGGCCCATGAAATCCGTGCCCAACCAGTGGCGTAAGCTCGGGCCTGTGGACTGAGAAATCTCCGGGTCAACCCCTGTCATGGGCTGGTACATGGGATCGATCCATGGGGGGATGAAACTGCACACCGCCATGAGGGCGAAGAGGATAAGCAAGGTGAGGCCGATTTTGCCCAATAGGCTCTCCTTAAAGATATCCCAGCCCTCCAGGAGGAGTCCTATCCACCGGAATCTTTCAGAAAGGCTCATTGTGCTGTTTGCATCTGTCTCAGACATAAAAAGGCCCCATCAATACCGGATCCTTGGATCAAGGTAGGCGTAGAGGACATCCACCACGAGGTTCGAGACGAGGACCACCAAGGCGATTAACAAAAAAGAGGCCTGGGCCAGAGGGTAATCGTTATGGCTCACAGAAAAGACCAGTTCCCTCCCGATCCCGGGCCAGGTGAACACGGTCTCTGTCAGGGCCCCGCCGTTGATGGAAAAGGCCAGGCTTAATCCCACGCTGGTCACCACGGGGAGGGCCGCATTGGGGGCTGCGTGGCGGTCCCTGATAACCCTCTCCTCCAGGCCCTTGGCCCTTGCCGTGAGAATATAATCCTCCTTCAAAGTCTCGAGCATGCTGCTGCGCATAATAAGCAGGTAGCTCCCGAAATGGATCAAAAACAGGGTGCCCAGGGGGAGTACCATATGGTGGAGCACATCCAGGAATTTGCCCCAAAAGCCGGCCTCTGGATCGAGCCACACCTCCTCGGAGATCATCCCTGTAATAGGAAACCAGCCCAGTTTATAGGCGAAGACCCAGATCATCAGCAAAGCCAGCCAGGGGAGAAAGACCGTATGGGTTACCAGGGCGCCGATGGTCATTCCTGCATCCAGTTTTTTGCCCTTATGCCAGGAGGCGATCTTCCCCAGGAAGACGCCTACAATGGCCGAAAGGATGATGGAGGTGGTAAAAAGCATAATGGTGTTGGGGAGGCGGTCCCCGATGATATGGATCACGGGTTGCCCATAATGAAAGGAATACCCAAAATGGCCCGTGAAAAAATTCTTGAGATAGTAGAGGTACTGAACCCACAGGGGGCGATCCAGACCGAGTTGGGAAATGAGCAGTTCCTGATCCTCCGGGGTCATGTCGGGATCCACCATCCTGGAGACGGGATCCCCCGGTGCCAGCCGAAACAACAAAAAGAGCACCGTAAGGATCACAAAAAAGATAATGAGGATCTGGATGAGTCTCCGGAAAATATACCGTCTCAATTCCATGGCTTAAGTCCAGAGGCCTTTCCCCGGGAAAGGGCGGTGACCTTCACGGGGAGGCCTCTTGAATGGGATTAGGGAATTGCGGTTTCCACTGCCTCTCTATTCCGCCTTGAGCTGACAAAAGGACCAAGTGTTTCCGATCCCTTCCAGCATCTGCACCCAGCCGCTGAATTTCCCCTTCTGAACCCCTTCAACCAGCTTTGGATTATAAAGGGGAATATAGGGAACATCCCCGATGATGATTTTCTGCATCTTCCAGACCAGGTCACGCCGCTTAAACGGGTCCATGGCCCCTGCGGATTCCTCGGCGATACGATCGAATTCGGGATTGTTGTATCCGCTCATATTATATCCCCTGGGCTTATCGTATTTGGAGCTGAAAAAGGCCCTCACATAATCAGGATCAAGAGAAAGCTTTCCGTATCCCAGGATAAAGGCGTCAAAATCCCGGCGGGTCTTAACCTGCTGAATGAGGGAACCGAAGGCCATTGGCTTGGCGGAAGCGGGTATTCCCACTGCCCTGAGCCATTCCTGGATGATCATGCCCGCCATAGCCCGATGGGGGTCGTAGTCGGCCGGGGGTGTAAGGATGGTAAACTTCTCCATCGCCTTGCCACCCGGAAGCTTGAGGCCTTCCCCCTTGACCACTTTGCCTGCGGCGTCCACCGGCGGGACCTCCCAGGTATAGCCTGCCTTTGAGAGCATCTCATAGGCCTTTTTGATCCGTTCCTCTCTCTTCAGCCCGGCCCCGTAAACGGGTACTTCCGGGCAATACCAGAATACATTTCCCGGAGGCACCACGGAGCGCATCTTAATGCCGTAGCCCTGAAGGATCCTGGAGATCACAAAGTCCTTGTCAATCAGGGTGGCAATGGCCCGCCTGAGATTGGCATCGCTGAAAGGCGGCTTTCTCACATTAAAACCCATGTAATACAGGCCGCTCTTCTCATTGGTGAAAAGCTGGATATCCTCCTGTTTTCTCAGATCTTCAAGGTATCCTGCCTGGATTCCCCACCAGAAGTAATCGATGCTGCCCTTTTTAAGAGCCAGGATGGCCGCATCCGAGGTGCCGAAGATCTTGAAAATGAGTCCATCCAAATACGGGCCCAGGCGCCGGCCTGCGATCTCCTGACCTTTGCCGAAGAAATGCTCGTTTTTCTCCAGGAAGAGGTAGGCCCCCTGGCGCCACTCCTTCAGGATAAAGGGGCCGTTTCCCACCAGCTTTTCCACTTTGTGATTGAGGAGCGTGGTCAAGGGCTTTTCCGTCTTTTTAGCCGCTTCCACAATAGGGGCCCACTCCTTCTTTTGAACGATTGGGGTGGTCAAGGTCCTGGAGACAAAGATGGCCTTGGGCTCCTTAAGATAAAAGACCACCGTGTGTTTATCCGGGGTCTCTATTTTTTTCACGAACTTCCACTTTGAATTGTACCTGGGCAGCTTGAATTCCTGGATCAAACGTCCGGTAAAGGCCACATCCTCGGAGGTCAGGTCTGAACCGTCCGCCCACTTGGCCGGCCTCAGCTTGACTGTATAGCAAAGGGTTTTTTCATCATATTGAGGGGCTGCCTTTGCAAGCCAAGGCACGAATTCCAGTGTCTTGGCATCCCGAATATAGAGGGTTTGATAGATCTGTGAAAGGACCTTGCGGGACCACCTGTCGCTGGCAAGCCAGATGTTAAGGGTCTTGGGTTCCTCCAGGAGCCCCACCTTGAGCATGCCCGCCCCAAAGGCAGGGGGAGCCAGGAGGCCAGTGCCGGCGATGACGAAAAGGGCCAAGACAAAAACCCCTGCGATTCTCAAAAGACGCTTCCTTCCAATCCTAAAATCAATAGGGCCCATGGCTTTTCCTTTCCTCTCTAAAGGGTTTTGTGGGAAGACCTAAAGCACACAAAAACCTCAGGTCACTTCAAGATTCATTTACCCCGCAGTTGCATAAAAGGCGGTTTAAGAATCAATGGACCAGGCCTAACCGTCCACCTCACTCTCGATGAAGTCAATCACCTTCGACTCCAACTTCACATTATTAAGCCGGTTTATGCGGGGAACACCTCCCGGGCTGAGGCAGTTGATCTCCACCAGCTTATCCCCAATGACATCTATACCCACAAAGAAAAGACCGTCTTTCACAAGCCTGTCTTTGATGGCCTCGCAAATGGCCCTTTCCCCGGGGGTCACCTCGTGCTTATAGGCCCGTGCACCCACATGAATATTAGTCCTGAACTCACCCTCTTTGGGTTTACGGCGCATGGCCCCGAGGATTTCCCCATTTAATAGAAGGATCCTTACATCACCCTCCTTCTGAACCATATACATGTATTCCTGGACCATGATGGGTTCACGCTCCGCATAGGAACGATAGGCCCGCACATAGTAATTGATCAGGGAGTAGAGGTTTTCACGGTCCTTCACGCTCACCTTGATCACACCCTCCCCTCCGTATCGCTGGAGGGGTTTTACCACCATGGCCCCCCCGAAGTCGTCAATGATCTTTCTCAGCCGATTCGGATCCCTGGATACGTGTGTCTCGGGGATGATGTCGGGAAAATTAAGGATGTAAAGCTTACTGTTTCCCAGGATCTGGCCGCTTGTACTGTTGATGATAAAGACCCGGTCATTAACCGAGCCCAGAAATTCCATGGTCTGGTAAATCAAGGGTGGGTTTTTCCTCAGAAACAGGACGTCTAGATCCGTGATGGTCTCGTAGATAAGTTCGTCCCTCTTTAAACAACTGATGAGGGAACGCCAATACCTCCTCATGGACAGGCCGGGCTGGACGGTGATGTTCCGCATCCTGGCCACCACCTCGTTTTTACGGATGTAGACATCATGAGGCTCCAGAAAATAGACCGTATGCCCCCGCTGATTGCACTCATACATCAAATGGCTTGTGGTCTCATTATCCGGGTTGATTGAGTCCAGCCTGTCCATCAAAAAGGCGATGTTCATGACCTCTCTCCACTGGTGCGAGCAATATACTGGATCATACGGGCGCCCATGTCCAGGCCTGTGGCAGCCTCAAGCCCCTTGAAGCCCGGAGAGTAATTGACCTCGATCACCTTCGCAACCCCCTGGGCATCAACAAGCATGTCCACACCCGATATATCCAATCCCAAGGCCCGGCCGGAACCTACAGCCAGCCCGGTAAACGCCCTGTCCAGGTGGGCCTCCTTCCCTTGTCCCGTTAAGTGAATATTGGAGCGGAAATCTCCGGCTTTAGGAGTCAGGGTCATGGCGCCGGAGACCTCATCCCCCAGGACAATGGCCCGCAAATCCCGCCTTTTCTCAGGGGGGATGAACTCCTGCACCAGAAGGCACTCGCGTTTTTGGTGATACTTATCGATGATAAACTCTGCTGTCAAAGGAGACTCTACCAGCAAGACCCCCTTGCCCTGCCTGCTGCTGAGGACCTTGGCCACTACAGGATACCCGCCCAGGCGGTCTACGGCCCTCTGAAAGGTTTTAAAGTTACTTACCAGGTAAGAGTGAGGCACAGGAATGCCCATACGGGACAGGGTCTGCAGGCAAAGGGCTTTGTTCCTGGCCAAGAGGATGGATTCAAATCCATTAACCACAGGGATACGGGCCAGTTCAAAATGACGGACCAGGGCCAGGGCGTATTCATTAATGGTCGATCCTATCCTGGGCAGGAGCACATCCAGGTCACCCCTTTGGGGGGCCTCAAGGTCCTGCCCCCCCTGACGTATCTCTCCGAGACAATCCTTGGGATGTATGATGGTGACCTTGTGCCCCAGGCCTGAGGCCGCCTCAATCAGCCGCCGGTTGGGATGATACTCCGGGCTCCTGGCGCTTAAAATCCCGATATGCATACACACAACCACATGGCTTCAGCCATTTTTTCCTGCCAAATCCCTGACAAGGGCCTTGATAAAATCCCCGGCTTTGTTCATCTTAAGGACATGAAAAAAAATGAAAACAACCCCCGCTGTGACACCCTGCTCGTTTTTCCCCCTCTTTGGACCCCTGTCACCCCTTACCTGGCGCTCCCCGTGCTGGTAGCCTATCTGCGAAAGCACGGTCTGTCAACAGAGCAATATGACGCGAGTCTGGATTTCTTTACCCGTTACCTTCTGACGAAGGATACCCTATTAAATCTCCTTGAGCGCATGGACCGGCGGGCTCGGGCAGGTGATTACGCGGGGGCCTCCCGGACTGACAGAGACCGGGTGCGGGATATACAAAAAAACCGGGGACTCTGGGAAGAAAAAATCTCGGAGGTGGACCACCTCCTTTCCTCGCTGAGAGACCCGGCCTCCTTCTACGATCCGGAGATCTGTATTCGAACCCAGAGAGACC
>CAZNLL010000029.1:0-32687 GCA_964573885.1 uncultured Desulfobacteraceae bacterium
TCACTTCCATAATTTTGTCACAATCTAAACGTAACCCATAAAAAGAATGTCAGCCATTATCCAATAAAGACCTTATGGGGTTCACGTATCTCCCCTTCCAAGGAATCAGCTGTAGGATGTACTATCCGGACACATCATTAAGGGCTCATACCGGTCTGGCAACCGTTCTGTGCCCGGGCTATTTTTCTGGCCGGGCCTGAGCTGGTATCTATACGTCACCATTTTGGATTAAGTGCCGAAAGGAGGTGAGGAAAAATTTTGGTCTGTCTGTTGGTCCATTAACAGCCAAGTACAAGGAGGGGCGCTATGGATTTGACGAGAAGAGATTTATTTAAGTTGGGGGGTAGTGCGGCAGCTGCCTTGGGTCTTTCGCACCTAAGGGTATTGAACACCTATGCGATGAAACCCGAGACGTGTGTTGATGTGTATGCGTTTCAATGCGGCATATTGAAGACGCAGACCCAATACATCCTGAAGGATACTCGGATAGGGGTGCCTTTTAATGTCCCAGTACCGTTTTTTGCTATTCGGCACGGTTCAAAGTGGATTGCCTTTGACAGCGGCAACAACGCGGCCGTTGCAGTCAAACCCCTCGAATACTGGGGGAAAAATGTCTGTGCTGCCTATATGCCGGTTATGCAACCCCATGAAGAGTTCAAGGTGCAAATCAAGAAAGTGGGTCTCCAACCCAAGGATTTGCATGCCGTTATTATGAGCCATGGACATCTGGATCATTGCGGCGCATTAGAGGATTTGGCGGGGACGGATGTTCCGGTTTATCTCCAGAGGCTGGAACTGGAACACGTCAAAAAACAGGTCGCTTCGGGGAAGAGAACCGCCTATATCCCTGCGGATTTTGACAAGATGGACCAATGTAATATCCAGACCATTGATGGAATCTTCGATGTGTTTGGAGATCAGAGCGTGATTGTCATCCCCACTCCCGGCCACACCCCGGGGCACCAGTCCATGCTGGTTAAAACGAACGATGGTCAAACGCTCATTTTGGCGCAGGATGCATGCTATACCCTTGAGAACATGTTTGCCAACATTCCCCCTGGCCTGGCGTCGAACATCCCAGATGCTATGGTAAGTATTCACCATTTTAAGGCAATGACGGTTTTGGGGGCACAACTGGTCCCTCCCCATGACCCTGACTGGTGGCAAGGAAAGCCTTTTGCTCCACAAAGGTTGAAGTTTTAAATCTCATATGCATCACCATAATCTGTAATAATGAGCGGGCGGGTGCGCCTTACCCGCCCGCATGGGTTAAATAGCAGGCGCTTGGAAGTGAACCCCGTTGTTGTATAAGAGGCGCTTAGGAATTCTGCATTTTGCTTTCTATGGCTTTAAATGCCACTTTTAGCGCTCAAAATTTGGAATTCACAAATAGTGATATCCAAACCTCGGATATAAAATGGCATAAGTTCCTGTTCTTACGGCAGTTACATGTCTAGGAGCTCACTGGGTTTGCAACAACGGGGTGAACACAACTATTGCGGGTTTGAGATTCTTCAGAGAAGCGCTCCTCTGACACAGAGCTGTTTGAGATTTGAAAGTTTTGTGAGGCCTTTGGAATGACAAAATAACACAGAGCTCGGATTCAAATGAGGATGAATTTTGGAAAACCCTGAATTTCCATTTGCACGAAAGGGCGCTGTTGATTTCTGGCCCAAGTTTTTTTACGCTCTGGGGGCTGTTGAATTGGTATATGCCCCTCGATTTTTAGCAACTCTTCTTATGCATCTATTCTCTTCCCTTGTAAAAGGGCAAAAAGCAAACAAACCGCAGAAGGGGGTGGTACCGAGGAAATCGCTATGAGGGTTTGTCGGACAATGTCGGACGTGTGCATTTGGCGATAACAATCTTGCCCTAAAGGATAAGGGGGTAGTTATGACGGAAAAAAAGATTGGAAGAAGGGAATTCATTAAATCCGCAGGGGCTGCAGGCGTGGGGCTGGGTGCAGCAGGCCTTTTGGCCTCTACGGTCAAGGTGAGAAAGGCCACTGCCGCTCAAACACGGTCAATTCCCAAGACACCCATCAAGGTGGCGGCCATAAGCTTCCTGACAGGAGCCGCGGCCGCACCCTTCGGCATCCCCGGGGATAATTCATACAAGCTCTGTGCCGATGAAATCAACAAGACAGGCGGCATCATGGGGAGGGAGATTGAGCTTAAGAGCTATGACGAAGCAGGTGGTGCGGATGCACAGGTCAAGTTGGCTCGAAAGCTCATCATGGAAGACAAAGTGGATGTAATCCTCGGCTATATTTCATCAGGAAACTGCAAGGCCATACTTCCCTTGAGTGATGAACTGGGGGGCCTGATCATCGCCTACGACTGCGGTACCCATGTGTTGATGGAGAAACGGAGGAGCCCTTACAAGGTCCCGAAATATGGGCTTGGATTCCGCAGTTCGGCCCATTTGGGAATCGACAATATCGGCCTGGCCCTGTATATCAAGGAGTACTTCCCGGGTATCAAGAAGGTGGCGGGAATTAACCCCGATTACGCCTGGGGGAGAGACAGCTGGTTGATTTTTGAAACGGCCATCAAGAAACTGATGCCTGGTGTGGAGGTGGTTAAGAAACTCTGGCCCAAACTGTTTACCACGGACTACACCGCCCATATCAGCGCCCTCATCGGTTCTGGAGCCGAGGTCATTCACTCCGCCCTGTGGGGGGGCGATGCCGTCACTTTCACCAAACAGGCCATCGGGATGGGACTTTTTAAGAAGGCCCGTATGGCTTACTCCCGAGGGGAACCTTACCCCCAGGAAGTGGGGATGAGCTACCCCGAGGGACAGATCATTTGTTGCGCCGGAACCCATTATTTCCTCTATCCGCCGGCGGACAAGTGGCCCTTGAACAAATGGTTTGTAGAGGCCTATCACAAACGTTACAATAAATATCCCACCTATCCCTGCTATCATGCGTATCAGGCCATTTATACCTACAAAGCGGCCGTGGAAAAGGCCGGGGCCCTTACCGGAGGCTGGCCTTCCAAGGAAGAAATCAGCCAGGCCGCGGCCGGGCTGTCCATCCAGACACCATCGGGCATCCTCACCATCGGCGATGACCATAACGGCAGGGAAGATGTGCTGGTGGGAATCTCCAAAAAGGAGAAGGGCTATCCATTCCCGATTCTGGATCCCGATCGGCTGGGGGTTTTTCCTGCCCTCATGGTCAATGCGCCTCCGGGCATCAGGACGGAAGACTGGATAGAGAGCTGGAAAGAAGGAGCCTGGATCACTTAAGAACCTAAACGGCTGGCATCCTGAAGGCTTGGGCCCCTCGCATGGGGGCCCACTGCCAGTCGAGATGCCCTCAACTCTTTTTCTGCGATCATGAAAGGAACCCCCTAAACGCTTCTGATAAAGGTCTGATTCATGGAACACTGGGTTGTATATCTGCTCAATGGGTTGTATTTTGCCTCCTTTCTATTTCTTACTTCCCTTGGATTGAGCATCATCCTGGGTGTCATGGGAATACTTAATCTCGCCCATGGTTCGCTCTTTGCCATTGGGGCCTTTGTGGCGGCGTGGCTTGTAGGCGGCTACGGTTCAAATGCTCCGATTACCATCTTTGTGGTGGGGCTCTTGGCGGCCCTGGGCGTGGCAGGGGTTGCCGGCCTGGCACTGGAGACAACCCTCATCAGGCCCATGTATAGGCGGGCCCTGGAGTATCAACTCCTGATAACCTTTGGGGCATTACTCCTCATAGAGGATGTTATCAAGATGATCTGGGGCGGCACCGCCTATTACGCCTCCAAGCCGTTTACCGTCATGGGCAGCTTGGATATTGGAGCGAACCAGTATCCCTACTATTTCCTGTTTGCCATGCTTGTCAGTGTGGCCGCGGGTCTCGGCCTGTGGCTGATCATGTCCAAGACCCGGGTGGGAATCATGTTGAGGGCCATATCCATGGACAGGGAGATGGCACAGGCCATGGGAATCCGAATCAGGAGCCTTAATACTCTGGCCTTTGGCATGGGTGCGGCCTTGGCGGGTCTGGCGGGAGCGCTGATTGTCCCCACGACGCCGGCACTCCTCGGTATTGGCATGGAACCCCTCATCCTGGCCTTTATCGTGGTTGTCCTGGGTGGACTGGGAAGCCTTAAAGGGGCCCTCATCGGTTCCCTCATTGTGGGTGAGACGCGGTCTATTGGAATCGTGTTCTTTCCGGAGATTGAACTGCCTCTCCTCTTCTTGATCGCGGTTGTTATTCTGGTATTCAAACCTGAAGGGCTTTTTGGGAGATAAATAAAATGGGCTTTAGGGATGTCATATTAAAACCCAAATTTTTCGTATACCTCGGTTGTTTTATTGTATTGCTGTTTTTGCCCAAGATTCTTCCCATTTATCACCTGATCCTTTTTGAATCCGGCATAACCTTCGCCATTATGGCCCTGGGGTTTAATCTCTTGCTCAGGTATACCGGTCTCCTCTCTTTCGGTCACGGCGCCTTGTTCGCCACGGGGGCCTATGCCGTGGGCATGATGGGGGAGTACTTCCCTGACCTTTACCGCATAGAAATCCTTATCCCGGTGGCCCTGGCAGGCTCCTTTGTAGTCTCAACTATATTTGGCTTTATATGCGTTCGCCATACCCGTGTATTTTTTTCCATACTTGCGCTGGCCCTTTCAATGGTCTTGTTTGCCTTATTGGTCAAGCTCTATAACATTACCGGGGGGTCCGACGGGATCCATATTGATTTGCCCATCATCTTCGGGAAATCCTTTGAAGGCATGAAGCGCTTCGAGTTTCTTTCCGGGGTTTACTATTACTTGCTTATATGCGTTTTTGCCGCCGCCACCATTATCATGTTGGCCATTGTCAACTCTCCCTTTGGGAAGGCCCTTCAGTGTATCCGGGATAACGAGGTCAGGGCGGAGATGATCGGTATCCGGGTTCGCAGGTATCGCCTTTATTCCTTCATCCTCTCCGGGCTGTTTACCGGATTGGGAGGGGCCATGTGGAGCTTTGTCAACGGTCACGTAACCCCGGAGATCGCGGAGTGGGTCTTTTCCGGAGAAATTGTCTATATGACCCTTTTGGGCGGTTTTATGGTCTTTGAAGGACCCATCATCGGGGCCATCCTCTTTACTTATCTAAGATTATACGCGGTCAGTATCACCCAATACTGGATGTTCCTCATCGGGGCCACGCTCATTATCCTGGTGCTGCTTCTCCCGGAGGGCATCACCGGGGGATTTGTTAAACTGTTCTCGAAGATGAAACGTGCTCCCTCCACTGGAGTTGCCTAATGTTAGAGGTCAAGGAACTTGTTAAGGACTTCGGAAGGGTCAGGATTATTAACTCGGCTGATTTTAAGGTAGAGGCCGATGAAATAGTGTCCCTAGTGGGCCCGAACGGGGCCGGTAAAACCACCTTGGTCAACCTGATCAGCGGGCATATCCTCCCAACCTCGGGAACCATTACATTCCTGGCGCGAAACATAACATTCGCCTCGCCCTATAAACGGATCAAAATGGGGGTGGCCCGCAATTTTCAGATCACCAACCTCTTCCCTGACACCTCGGTCTTGGACAACGTGAGGACCTGTCTCTTTTCTGTTTATGGGAAGATTAAGCGGGGCGTTTTGCCTGCAAGCCATTATCGTTCCATCACAGAGGAGGCCGTAGGCATACTGGATCTTTTCGGCATTTCAGGAAAAAAGGACCTTATGCCTCCCAGTCTTTCCGAGGGGGATAAGAAGATATTGGACACGGCCATGGCCTTTGCCTTGAAATCCAAATTCCTATTGTTGGACGAGCCGACCAGCGGTGTGGCAACGGGAGACAAGTTCAAGGTCATGGACACCATCGTCACCGCCATCCGGCGTGAGAAGATGGCCTGCATGATCATCGAACACGATATGGACATTGTATCCGATTATTCGGACCGGGTTCTCGTCTTGAGCGACGGGCGCATTATTGCCGCCGGGAGCCCAAAGGAGATCATGGAACAGGACGATGTTAAGGAAATCCTTTTTGGAGTAAAGGTTTAGTATGTTCCTAAAAATTGAGAATCTCCACTGCCGCATTGCCGCCACCCATATCCTGAGAGAATGTTCCCTCGAGGTGGGGCAAAGAGAAATTGTCTGCCTTGTTGGTCGAAATGGGGCGGGAAAAAGCTCTATTTTGAAAAACGTCATAGGCCTGTACCCGGCCCAAACGGGAAGGATTATTTTTGACAACCGGGATGTCACGGGCCTCACTTCCCATGAGCGGGTAAAGGCGGGCATCGCTTATGCCCCTGAAGACTCCAGACTCTTTGGAGAGCTCACTGTGGAAGAGAATATCCAGTTGGGGACCTGGATCACCAGCAAGACAGACCGGGCGGGATCTTTTGACCTGGAAAAGACGTTTCATATTTTTCCCGCTATCAAGAAACTGATAAAGAGACGGGCAGACACTTTAAGTGGCGGCGAAAAGAAGATGGTTTCTATTTCCCGGGCCTTGGCCTTGAGCCCCTCACTTGTCCTCTTGGACGAATCCTTTGAGGGCCTTTCCCCCCTGGTGGTCAAGGCCTTTGGGGATGCCATGGTGAGCATTAAAAAGGATTTGGGAGCCGCCATCCTTTTGGCTGAATCCAATGTGCACAACGCGGGTTACGTGGCCGAGAGGTCTTATATCATTGAGAGAGGCGAAATCATTTTCGAGGGACAGCCTTCGGAAATCCTGGAAAATGAACAGCTCTTGAAACTGGTGGGCAAATAATATCACATCGCTGAAGGAGAAAAGCGAAAGGAGCGTGAAATGAACAGAGTAACCATTTTCAGAACAACGCCCAGAGTCGTCATGGGTCCGGGTGCCCTGAACCAGCTCGGAGAAGAAGTGCAACTCCTCAAGGGCAAAAAGGTCTTACTGGTTAGTGACAAGGGTATCAAGAAAACGGGTTTGCTCAAACAAGCTCAAGATGTTCTGGAAAAATCAAACCTTGATCATGCGGCCTTTTGCGATGTAGAACCGGATCCAAGGTATGAGATTGTGGAAGCGTGCGTGGACATGATTAACAAGGAAGAGGCCGATCTGCTCATAGGACTTGGCGGTGGGAGTCCCATTGACATTGCAAAATCGGCCGCGGTCATGGCCGGGAACGATGGTTCCATTGCCGATTATTTCGGTATTGATCTGGTTCCAAACCCCGGCCTGCCTACCATCATGGTGCCCACCACGGCAGGAACCGGGAGTGAAGTAACCCCCATCGTGATCCTTTCCGATGAAAAGGAAAAGCTCAAAAAGGGGATTGTGAGCGCCTATCTTTTCCCCTCTGTAGCGCTACTGGACCCCAACGTCACCCTGGGGCTTCCTCCGGATATTACGGCCGCAACCGGCATGGACGCTCTTATTCATGCAATCGAGGCCTTTACCTCGGTGAACGCCACGGGCATGACGGACAACTTGGCCTTCCGGGCTATGAATCTGCTCTATCACAATATACGCACGGCCTATGCCAATGGAAACAACCTGGAGGCCCGTTGCGCCATGATGGAGGGAAGTCTTTTGGCAGGCATGGCCTTCGCCAATGCCGGGGTTACGGCCGTCCACGCCTTTGCCTATCCCATCGGTGCTGAATTCCATATCCCCCACGGCGTGGCCAACACCTTGATGCTTCCCCACGTGATGCGTTTTAATCTTATGGGGAATTTGAGCAAGTTTGCGGAGATATCCGATGCCTTTGACCTCCCTGCGGAGGGTATGGATGATCTGGCTGCGGCAGAGCTGGCCGTTGGTGCCATTGAGCGCCTTTCAAAGGACCTGCGGGTCCCTGAGCGCTTATCGGAGTTCAACATCTCTGAAAAGGATATACCCGCTTTGGCCGAAGGTGTTATGAAGGTCACCCGGCTTCTGGCCAACAATCCTCGCATCATGACGGTAAAGGACGCGGAGGCGATCTATATGGCCGCCCTGTGATGCCGGTTTTTTCGCTCAAAAGTGTAAATATCTCAACCGAGGAGAAAGCAATGAAAGGGTTTTACAACCAAATCCTTGAGATCGACCTGTCGGATCAAGAGTTCTATAGCGAGCCTCTTTCGGATGAACTCCTTCTAAGGTATTTAGGGGGAAAAGGCCTCGCCACCCACCTCCTGTTGGAGCACAACCCCCCGGGAGTGGACCCCTTGAGCCCTGAAAACCATCTCATCCTGGCGACGGGACCGGTATGCGGGACTCCCATCTGGGGTTCCTGCCGGTACGGCATCTATACCAAGTCCCCCCAAACCGGGTTTTATTCGGAATCCTATTCAGGGGGCACGGTGGCCGATTACATGGCCAGAACCGGTTTCGATGCGGTCATGGTCCACGGTGCTTCGGAGAACCCTTGTTGGATCGAGGTCTCCGATGAGGGTGTTTTTTTTCACGATGCCCGTGATCTGTGGGGGCTTGATACCTTTGAGACCGAAGATCGGCTCAGATCATGGGTCAAAGAAAACCGCTCCCATGCGGGGAAATGCGGCATTGTCAGCATTGGCCCGGCCGGTGAAAACGGGGTGAGCTTTGCGGTCATTGAAAACGATTACTGGCGAAGCGCGGGTCGAACCGGTGTAGGGGCGGTGATTGGCTCTAAAATGATTAAGGCCATGGTCTTCTGGGGGAACACAAAAAAGGAATTGGCCCATCCAGACCTGGCCAAAGGGTTTGTCAAGGACCTGGCGAAACAGGGCAAGGATGACCCGGGCGTTGACGCTTACCACACCAAAGGTACACCCATGATGGTGGATGTCATGAGCAGTGTGGGAAGCTTCCCCACCCATTATTGGCATAAGGGGGAGGCCGCACACAGGGAAAGCATCAACGCGGATGCCTTGCATGAACGCCTGGATGTGACCCCCAATGCCTGTCTCAAATGTTTTATCGCCTGCGGGAGGCTCTCCGTTGTCAAGGAGGGACGTCATAAGGGCCTTAAGATCGAGGGGCCCGAGTATGAGACCATCTTCGCCTTCGGGGGTCTCTGCGAGGTGAACAGCATCGAGGAGATCGCTTATCTGAACGATATCTGTGATCGTTTAGGCATAGACACCATCAGCGCCGGTAATCTGGCCGCCTTTACCATTGAGGCCGTGCGCCGGGGCAAGGTCGACTACGATATAGACTATGGCGAAGTGGAAAAGATAGCCGGACTCCTGAGAAATATGGCCTACAGGCAGGGCATCGGCAAGACCCTTTCCCGGGGTATCAAAGCGGCGGCCAGGGAGTGGGATATGGAGGATGAGGCCATCCATGTGAAGGGGCTGGAGCCGGCGGGTTATGACCCCCGTGTGTTAAAAGGTATGGGCCTGGCCTACGGAACATCCCCGAGAGGGGCGTGCCACATGAGGTCCACTTTTTACAAACCGGAGCTGAGCAAGATGATTGAGCCGGACCAGATAGAGGGAAAAGCGGAGATGTTTGCCGAATGGGAAGACAGGCTGATTATCTTCGATACCCTCATCCTCTGCCGTTTCTACCGGGACCTTTATCAATGGGAGCAACTCTCCACCATGATCAAGGCGGTAACAGGCCTTGAGTTCGACAAGGAGCGCATGAGGACGATCGCCGGTAACATCAGCAGCGCCACCCGGCGGTTCAATGTCCGGGAAGGACTCACCCCGGAGGGGGACAAGCTCCCCATACGCTTTTACAAAGAGGCGTTGCCTGAAACCCAGAAGGTTATCACCGAAGAAGAGATGGATCAGCTCCTCAAGGACTACTACAAGGTCCGGGGATGGGATGCCCAGGGGGTGCCCCCATCTTGATGCTCTGAATTCATGGGCCTCTTCCCTCTCGTTCTCTGGGTAGCCCCTCACCCGGGGAGGAGAGCCCATAATGCATCCCGGCGGATCAACGGGGCCGGTATTTTTCCAGCCTCACCGCACATACCTTGTAGTCCGGTGTCTTGCAGTCAGGGTCAAGAGAACTCCCGAGCAGCCAGTTGGGATTGGCCTCCCCAAAATGAAAATCCATGAAAATGGCTCCTTCAGGGACAATGTCGCCGGCACGGACAGGTGTTACGATTTCCCCCCTTCGAGAAATGACCTTTAATAAATTCTCATCCCCCAGTTCAAGTCTTTCGGCATCACGGGTATGGATCTGGGCCATGGGACCGGGGAATTCCTTTTGAAGGGATTCGCACCTGCCCGTCATGGTGCGGGTGTGATAATGGGCGTACCGCCTTCCCGTGGTCAAGATAAAGGGGAAGTCCTTGTCCGGCAGTTCTTCAGAAGGCCTGTAGTCGATGGCGTGGAAGAGACCCAGGCCCCGCGTGAATTTCCCTTTGTGGAGGTATGGGGTGCCGGGATGATCCGGAGACGGGCACGGCCACTGGATGTCTACGGGTCCGATGCGATCGTAGGTTATTCCGGAAAAGCTGGGGGTGAGACGGGCCATCTCCTGGAATATTTCTTCGGCAGAGCCATATTCCATGGGAAAACCCAGCCGGCTGGCGATCTGGGACAGGATAATCCAGTTGGGCGTGGCCTGGCCGGGGGGCTCCACGGCCTTGCGAACCCGTACAACTTTACGCTCTGTGTTGGTGAAGGTCCCCTCCACCTCTGCCCAGCACGCCCCTGGTAGCACCACATGGGCCAGTTTGGCGGTCTCGGTGAGAAAGATATCCTGGACCACCAGGAATTGGGCAGACTCGAGGGCATGACGCACATGCTGGGTGTTGGGGTCACTTTCAACCGAATTCTCCCCGAATATGTACATCCCTTTGATGGAACCCTCAATGAGTCCATCCATCATTTCCGGGATGGTTATTCCCATCTCCGGTGAGAGTTCCACCCCCCATGCCTCCTGAAATTTGACCCGGACGGTTTCATCGGTGACGGGCTGATAGCCCGGGTAGACGTTGGGCAGGGCGCCCATGTCACAGGCTCCCTGGACATTGTTTTGGCCCCGCAAGGGGTTTACCCCGCTGGAGGGCTTGCCAATGTGGCCGGTGAGCATGGCCAGGTTGGCAAGGGACTTGACATTGTCCACGCCGTGGGAGTGCTCCGTGATCCCGAGGGTATAGAGGATGGTGGAAGTCTTAGATGTGGCATACAGCCGAGCCACTTCCTTTATGACATCCTGGGGCACCCCACAGATGGCGGAAGCCTTTTCCAGCGGATAATTTTGGACGGTTTTTTCAAAATGATCAAAGCCTTCCGTCCTTTCCGCTATGAATTCACGGTCTTCCCAGTGGTTATCCACAATTTCATTCATCATTCCGTTTAGGAGGGCCACATCGGTTCCGAAGTTGGGCCTCACGTGGATGTGGGCGAAGCGGGAAATATGGGTTTTCCGGGGATCTACCACAATAAGATGCGCCCCCTTTTCTATGGCCCGAAACAAACGACGGGCGATAAGAGGATGGGCCTCTGACGTATTGGAACCAATAACGAAAATGCAACCGGCATCCTCGATCTCAGGGATGGAATTGGTCATGGCGCCGCTTCCGAATGCTGAGGCAAGACCTGCCACCGTAGGGGCGTGTCAGAGCCGGGCGCAGTGGTCCACATTATTGGTTTGAAAGGCCCCCCGGCAGAGCTTTTGAAGGAGGTAGTTCTCCTCATTGGTGGCCCGGGCCGAACTGAGGAATGCCAGGCTGTTTCCACCGTGTTGCTCGCGGATGTCCGAAAGGCCGGAGACGACGGTTTCATAGGCCTCTTCCCAGGATACCGCCTCCAGTTGACCGTGCTTCCGGACCAGGGGCTGGGTGAGCCGCTCCGGGCTGTGGACAAATTCATGGGCACTCCAGCCCTTGATACAGAGCTTGCCCTGATTCATTGGAGCATCCCGGAAGGGGAGGGTGCCCACGAGCTTGCCGTCGAGCACCTCGAGCAACATTTGACAACCGCAGCCGCAAAAGGGACAGGTGGTTTTCACAAATCTGTAGTCCATGGTATTTCTCCGGCTCACTATGTGGTAAAAACAGGGGATTCATCATCCAGCCTGCAATTACCATATCAAATTCCTTATGTCAATTTTGATATAACATGCCGTTTTTTGATCGAAGCCATGCTTCCAGACCCTAGAGGACGGGGAATAGCAGGTAAAATGAGGATTGAATATCCCTGCCTTTGGCGGTAGAATTTTTCTCAAACCACAAATCCTTATGAGGAGATTGAAAAATGAAGACCGTCAAGATCCTTTTCCTGAGCCTTGCCGCGTCATTTTTTATTGCAGGCATAGGCGGCTGGGACCAAAGTACCGGGGCCGAACCGGGAGCCCACACAAAGCCCCGGATTTTCATTGTCACGCCCATGAGTCATTCCTCACTGGATCAATCCATGAAGGGGTTTTTACGGGGATTAAGAGAGAAGGGATATGGGAGGGATAAGGTTGAGATTGAAATGATGAATGCCGGCGGTGATTATTCCAGGATTCCGGTCCTTGTGAAGCAGGCCGTGTCCAAAAAGCCCGCGTTGGTGTTTGCGGTCACCACGCCGGCGGCCTCCCAAGCCGTCGAGGTCACCGATAAGGCCAGGATTCCATTGGTTTATGCGGCGGTGACCGACCCGGTTGCCGCCGGTATTGTCACGGGCATGGAAGCTTCAGAGACCCTGGCGACCGGGGTGAGTGACCGCTACCCCGTAAGGGAACAAGTGAAGGTATTTGTGTCCCTATTTCCCAAAATGGCCAGGGCCGCTCTCTTGTACAATCCCTCCGAAGAGAACAGCCGGCGGCTGGTGGGCCAGACCATTGAACACCTTCGAGACCGGGGTGTGAGAGGGGAAAGATACGCGGTTCAGCTCGCCTCCGAGATAAAGGGCCAGGCCCAAAAGGCCCTCAAAGAATGTGACTGCCTCATTGTGAATGGAGATAACCTGGTTACCGAGCACCTGAAAACAGTCGTCACCTTGTGCAGGGACCACAAGAAACCCCTCTTTGTGGGGGATCCTGAAAGTGTCAAAGAGGGGGCCATTGCCGCTGTGGGCCCCAGCTACCATGATATGGGCCGCAGAGCAGGGCACAAGGCGGCCCAGGTCCTTGGGGGTAGGCCTGTTCAAGAGATCCCCTCCGAGTATCCGACTTCCTTTCACTATGTGGTGAACCCCCGTGCGGCGGAGGGGATGGGGGTAAAAATTCCCCAAGCATTCTGGATGATTCGTGACCTATGGGAAAGCACGACTCCCCAGGCGGCCCGGTCATGTCCTTGACCTCAGGAAACAACACGACCCATGAATCTGACTCAAGATCTGATGAAACCTTTTATTATGCCTGATTTAACATGCATATTCTGTGGTGGGCGGGCTGAACTGCACGGCCGGTGAGCGAATGCCCGGGTGACCTGCACGTCGTGCGGGATGGAAACCAGTCCGGATGAGTATCGCGATCAAATCGAGAACTGGATGGAGACGGTCTGCGACAGGATCTTTGGTGAGCCTGATTCCGAATGATGGCCCAGGATGTTTTGAGATGGACATTGCTCAGATCCAAGGACCGCTATGGGATCGAGACCGTCATAGGGACCGTGCAAAAAGGGCTTGCACTTCCTCCCCTTTTTTCATAGACCCTGTTGCCCGAAGGTGACAGGGCTTGTTTTATGATGGTGACTTGTAATGCAGTATGTGTGCGTCGCGTCTTTGCGGCCGGGTCAGAGCCATGTTTGACTGGTACGGGGTCCGAGTAGGGGTATAAGATGACCTGGAATCCCCGATACCGGCCCCTGCCGCCCGTCGCTTATGGCGTATCTGCTCTTCTCGTGGTCCTCGCCGCTATGGTAATCCTGAGTTGCGGCAGTGCTCCGAAAAGAGATGTCGCATCTCCAGTGGCCCTGCCGGAGTCATTTTCGGCCAGCGGAGAGGTGGACCTTCCCTCGGACTGGTGGGGTTCCTTTAACGACCCCGGCCTGAATCAGGCCCTTGCTGCGGCCTTTGAGGGGAATTTTTCCCTGGCCATTGCCTGGGACAGGTTGGCCCAGGCAGAGGCCATCTACCGGCGGGAAGGCGCACCACGCCTGCCCTCTGTCAATATCGATGCTTCCGTGTCCCGTTACCGGCAGGAGGTTGGTAACAGAAAGGATTCCACCAACAGCTTCGTGGCGGGGCTCAGCGCCAATTACGAGCTTGACCTCTGGGGACGGATCCGGTCTGCTTACGAAGCGGCACGCTATGATGTTCAGGCCAGTATTGAGGATGTGCAGACCGCAGCCATTTCATTGGCTGCAACCGTTGCCACCACCTGGTACCAATGGGGTGAAGCCCTGGCCGAGGTGCGCGTGCTGGAGGGCCAGATTTATGCCAACAAACAGGTCCTTGAGCTTGTGACCGAACGTTTTCGCCAGGGCCAGGTCCAGGCTGCGGACGTCCTGTCCCAGCGCCAACTGGTCCAGTCCACCGAAGGGCTCCGTGTCCTTTCCCTGAGGCGCGCGGCCATTTTAAAACAACAATTGGCCGTGCTTATCGGCCGGGCACCCACTGACCCGCTCCATATGCCCGAGCCCCAATTGCCCTATATCGGTGAACTGCCCAAGACGGGTCTTCCCGCCCGGCTTATTCAGCGTCGGCCCGATGTGCGAAGCGCTTATTTGGCGGTGCTGGCCCAGGATCAACGGCTGGCCTCGGCTATTGTGGCCCGGTACCCCAGGATCAGCCTCTCGGCCGGTCTCCGGAGCGACACCTCCAAGGTGCGTGATCTCTTTGATGACTGGCTGGCCAGTCTGGCTGCCAACCTCCTCCATCCCCTTTTTGACGGAGGGGAGCTCCAGGCGGAGGTTGACCGCAACCGGGCGGTTTTATCCCAGGCCTTTCATGAGTACGGCCAGACCATCCTCATCGCCCTCCAGGAGGTGGAAGACGCCCTGGTCAATGAGGCCCACCAAAGGGAATACCTCCAGAGCCTGGAACAACAATTGGCCACGGCAGAGGCGGTGATTGAAAGGACCCGTTCCAGCTATCTCAACGGCCAGCTGGACTATATCCGGGTATTGGAGGCACTGACCTCGCGTCAATCCCTTCAACGTGAATATTTGAGGGCCCAGCGCGAGCTGATCGAATTCCGCATCGCCCTGCAGCGGGCCCTGGCCGGTGAGTTGCCCCTGGTCCGTCCGGAACTAAAAGGCCTGGATTCGGGGCAAACTTAAATCAGGATGAACAGTGACCATGTCAAGTAAAGGCCAAAGCGAGCCCAAGAGAACCCGATCCCGTCTGGGAAAGGTCCTCTCCCTGCTCTTCAAGATTATGGCGCCCATTGTCGTGTTAATTATTGCAGGACTTGGGACCAGGCAGATGCTGGAAACCGCACCCAAGGCCCCCAGGCAACCGCGCCCGCGGATGGCCAGGCTGGTGGAGGTGACCAGAGTCGAGTCAGGGACCCACAGGGTGACCCTGGAGGCGATGGGTGAGGTCATCCCCGCACGGCGGGTGGAATTAAAACCCGAGGTGACGGGTCGCGTCATATGGATCGCCCCCACCCTGGAGCCGGGGGCCCGGTTCCGGGCCGGCGAGCCGCTTTTGAAAATCGAAGACCGTGATTTCAAGCTTGCCGTAACACAGCGGAAAAGCGAACTGGATCAGGCCAAGGCCGCCGTCGTAGAAGGACGCTACAGCCTGACCAAGGCCCGAACGGCATTAAAACTGGAGATGGGTAATCAGGCAGTGGCCCTGAAGGAGTATAAGGTCCTAAACGAACACATTGATGAGGAGAGTTCTGAACTGGTCTTGCGGAAACCCCAACTCCGGGCGGCGCGCGGTGCAGTAGAGGCGGCACAAGCGGCCATAAAATCTGCTGAAGCGGCCCTTGAGGCCGCGCGAGCCCGGCTGGCCCAGGCCCGGCTCGATCTGGAACGGACCACCGTGTTTGCCCCCTTTAACATGATCGTGAAAGAGAAGTGGGTGGATGTGGGGGACATGGTGGCAACCAACACCCCGTTAATGGAGATCATAGGGAGCGACACCTTTTGGGTAAAGCTTGCGGTTCCTCAAACCGATCTTGGCTGGGTGAAGATCCCGGAAAAAGGAGGCTCGGGGGGATCGCCGGTACGTGTGTTTGTCGCCACCACAGGCGATAAGACCCCCTTCCAAAAGGGCCGGGTCATTCGACGCCTGCCGGCGGTGGAAGAACAGGGCCGCATGGCACAATTGCTCGTGGCCGTGGACGACCCTCTCGGGCTGAACAATTCGCGAAAAAAGGTCCCACCCCTTTTGCTTGGGACTTATGTGCGCGGGGAAATAAGGGGTGAAAGCGTTGAGTCCGCCGTGGCCGTGCCTCGTGATCTGGTGCGGAACGGCAATCAGGTCTGGGTCATGACGGATGCAGGGACCCTGGATATGCGTACGGTGGAAGTTATCCATCGCGGCCGGGATGTGATCCTGGTGCGTGACGAACTCGGATCCCAGGAGCAGTTGATCGTGACCGATCTGGCGGCGCCGGTGCAGGGTATGCCTCTTCGTGTGGAAGAACCTGAGATCGAGGGCGGATCAGGACAAAAGAGGAAAGGACCATAATCGCCGTGTCCGATGAAACGAAGAAGGGCCGTGGTCCCATCGCCTGGATGGTTCATAACCGGGTGACGCCGAACATCCTCATGCTCGTGCTGCTCATCGGCGGGCTGGTGGTGGCCTCTCGTATCAAGCAGGAGGTTTTCCCCGAGTTCGAACTGGATACGGTAACCGTCCATGTGCCCTATCCAGGGGCAAGCCCTGAGGAGGTTGAACAGGGGATTATCCTTGCCATTGAGGAGGCCGTGAGGGGTCTGGTAGGGGTGAAAGAAGTCATGTCTGTGGCATCCGAGGGCTCGGGCACGGTCGTTGTGGAACTGCTGGAGGGGGCTGATCGACCCAAGGCCTACCAGGATATCCAGCAGGCCGTGGATCGGATCGATACCTTCCCCGACAATGCAGAAGACCCGGAGACCACCCTGGACGTCCACAAGCGTGATGTCCTGGAAGTTCATCTTTATGGCAATGTAAGCGAGACAGTGCTCCGGGAAACGGTGGAGCATGTGCGTGATCGCCTGTTACAGCGAGAGGAGGTGACGCAGATTGAACTGGAGGGGGCCCGTGATTATGAAATCGTGGTCGAGGTCCCCCAGGAGGCCCTGCGCCGATATGGACGGACCATTGATGATGTGGCCACCAAGCTGAGGCAAACCGCGGTGGAAATCCCCGGGGGCAAGCTTGAAACGGTGGGCGGTGAAATCCTGATCCGCTTTACCGACCGCCTCGATTGGGCGAGGGAATTCGGACAAATCGCCATTGTCTCTGATTCCGCCGGGGCCCTGGTTCGCCTGGAAGACATTGCCAGGGTCAGGGAGGGCTTTGAAGACACAAACAACGAGGCCACCTTCAGCGGCATGCGGGATATAGGCATCGAAATCTTTCGCATTGGGGATGAGACGCCCATCGGGGTATCCGACGCCGTTCACAAGGCCATGGCGGAAATCGGCCCCGAGATACCACCGGGCATTAATTGGGTCATTCACAGTGACCGCTCAGATATTTACCGCCAACGTCTCGAACTGTTGCTGAAGAATGCCTTTATGGGACTGGTCCTCGTGCTTTTTTTACTGGGGCTGTTCCTGGAGTTCAAGCTCGCCTTCTGGGTCACCATGGGCATCCCCACGTCTTTTCTGGGAGGGCTCCTGTTCCTTCCCTTATGGGACGTGTCCATCAATATGATCTCCATGTTCGCCTTCATTATTGCACTGGGTATCGTGGTCGACGATGCCATTGTGGCCGGTGAAAACATTTACGAATTCCGGCAACAGGGCATGGGGTTGATGCAGGCCGCCATCAAGGGAGCCCAGGATGTGACCATGCCCATTACCTTTTCCATCCTCTCCAACATCATCGCCTTTGTTCCTCTCTACTTTGTGCCGGGCATCATCGGCAAGATATGGAAGGTGATTCCCCTGGTGGTGTGCACGGTGTTCTTGATCTCTCTGGTGGAAGCGGTGTGGATTCTTCCCTCCCACCTCGCTCACACGGCGAGTGGAGGCAAGATACGCCTTACCCGTGCCCTGCATCGCTGGCAACAGGCCTTCAGCTTGGGGCTTCGCCGGTTTATCAAGACCGTATTCGGTCCTTTCCTTGATTTGTGTCTGCGCTTTCGCCCTCTCACACTCTCCATCGGAGTGGCCGTCTTGATGCTGACCGTGGGATATATCGCGTCGGGCCGGATCGGATTCATCCTCATGCCCAAGGTCGAATCTGACCGGGCCATTGTGACCGTCACCTTGCCCTACGGCAGCCCTATCGAGCGGGGCCGGCAGGTACAAGCCAGGCTTATTGCGGCGGCGGATGAGATTATTAGAAAAGAAGGGGGCGATCTCCTTTCCGAGGGGGTGGCCAGCCGCATCAACGAAAATGTGGTACGGGTGGACGTTTATCTCACTGAACCGGGTATTCGCCCGTTATCCACCACCGAATTCACCCGTCGGTGGCGCAAACAGGTGGGGACCCTGCCCGGGACCGAATCCGTGGTCTTTGAATCGGACCGGGGCGGCCCCGGCAGGGGGCCGACCCTGGCAATAGAGTTGAGCCACCGCAATATCGATACCCTGGACCGGGCCGGCCAGGCCCTTGCGGAGCGGCTTGAGGAATTTGCGGTGACCAAGGATATTGACGACGGCTACACCCCTGGCAAAGAGCAGCTCAATTTCAGGATCACTCCGGCCGGTGAGAGCCTTGGTTTAACGGCACGGGAAGTGGCCAACCAGGTGCGCTATGCCTTCCAGGGATACGAAGCCATCAAGCAGCAGCGGGGTCGCAATGAGGTCACCGTGCGGGTGCGCCGCCCGGAAAGGGAGCGTATCAACGAACACGATGTGGAACGGATGATGATTCGGACCCCCAAGGGCAAAGAGGTCCCCCTTTTGGAGGTGGCCTCAGTGGAGCGGGGCCGGGCTTATACCTCCATTAATCGACGCGAGGGACGGCGTACAGTCACTGTCACGGCCAATGTGGAACCCATAGGGGAAACCAGCCGGGTGAAGGCCGTCCTCAACAAGGAGATATTGCCGGAACTGGCCCGCGACTTTCCCGGCCTCACTTACCGGTACGAAGGACGGCAGGCGGACCTGGCGGAATCCTTTGACGCTCTCTTAAAAGGCTTTGGTGTGGCCCTCCTGTGCATTTATGTGCTCCTGGCGATACCCTTTCGCAGTTATGTCCAACCTCTGGTGGTCATGCTGGCGATTCCTTTCGGCATCGTAGGCGCCACCCTGGGACATGTCTTGATGGGGTACAGCCTCTCTATTATGAGCTGCATGGGCATTGTGGCCCTGGCCGGCGTGGTGGTGAACGACTCCCTCATCCTGATCAATTACACCAACAGGCTGGTTCGAGAAAAGGGTGTCGCCCGTCACGAGGCGATTCACCAGGCGGCGATCCGGCGCTTCCGGCCGATCCTGCTGACGACCTTGACCACCTTCGGCGGCCTGGCGCCCATGATTTTCGAGACATCACGGCAGGCCAGGTTCATGATTCCCATGGCGATCAGCCTCGGCTATGGTATCCTGTTCGCCACGGCCATAACCCTGGTGATCATCCCGTGTTTATACATGTTCCTGGCGGATTTGAAGGGACTGGCTCGGGCACTGGTGGCCAAGACCGGAAGGGAACAGCCGACCCCCGGAACAGGGAGGGTTCACGGGTAAATCAATAAAACGCTCATGACTCCAAGGCCTTCTTCAGGATCTCCAGGGCCGTATCGGCGATTTGCCGGGTGTGCTCCCTGGTCAAAAGCGGGTCCATTCCCACGAAGTTCCAGGTGGACCGGCGTTTGATGGTGGCGGCAAAGGAGCCCAGGCGGCTGAGGAATGACAGTGACGCGGCAAAGCCCAGGTCTTGGATGATAAAAGGACCCTGAACCCCCTCGATATCGACCTTTCCAATGTTACTGAAGACCAAGCCGCCGAAGGACCACCATGACCCTACCCGCGACGATGCCCACCGACCCAGAGGACCCAGCCCGAGGATTCCGGTGATTCGGGAGAGGTCCAGATGCTGGACCACGTAAACGAAGGGCTCCCCCCGCTCCACCGAATACCATACGCCATCCCGCACCGCCTTTGCCAAAGGCCAGAACAGGGTCCGGGGTCCGGCCATATTCACGGAGGCCGCTATGGTGACAAAGAATCCCACATCTTCTCCCACAGGCGGGTGGAGGCGTTTTCGCAGGTTGACTGGAGAGCCCACAAAGTAGGGACGCTCCTTGGATTCTTGCCGGTCCTGGGCTATGGCCAGGATCTGTGCGGCCAGCATCGCACCGTGGAGGGTGGTGCCTGCTTTACGGGCCCGTTCATGGAGGCGATCCACCATGTCTGGATCCAGTTGATGGGCCACGATTCGGGCCTGTCGGGCCTTGGGGCGGGCCTTTTCATCCAGGCGGGGGAGCGTGGGCCTGCCGTAGCGCAATGCAGCGGCGTACATACGGCCCCCGAATTTCAGGCTGCGCCAACGCCCGCTCTTGCCCACGGCCCAGTCCGGAAAATAGGCGTTCATCTCTTGTTTGGGCTTCAAGGGGGGCAACTCGCAGGCTTTACCCGCGGAGGCGAGGGCCGCGGCCTGGAACAGGTCCCGCATAAGGAAAGACCCACTCATGGCATCGCCGATGGAATGGTGAAAGGCCAGGAGGACCGTGGCCTCATCGCCGGCGTGGCGTACGAGGGTGCAGCGGGCCAGAGGCCCTTTGTCCACGGGAAATGCTTGGTGAAGCTCGTTTTCGGCGGCGTCCACCCACCCCTTTAGGGGGGCGTTTACCACGCGAAGGGGAATAGGGGGCACCTCGGAGGTCCTGAACAAAAGGGTATTCCACCCCTCCCTCTGAATGCGCACCCGGAGCAAAGGATGACGCCGTTGGACCGCCGAAAGGCTTTGCTGAAGGAGGTCCTCAGTGATGGCCCCGGTGACCCCGGCGTGTACCACAAAATTGCTGCTGCAACGCTGGTCTGCGATCCAGAAGATCTTCTCTGAGGGACTAAGCGGCCGCTCCACGGGGACGCTTTGCTTTGCCATGACGGCGCCTCCTCTTGGGCGTGCTCCTGGACCGCGTCGCACCAACAGGTCGGGGGCCTGTATTTGAGATTTTCCGGCTGGGTAAAGATTTGATAAAATTAATTCTTTATGGATAAAATATAGGAAGAATGCCCTTTGTAAGTCAAGGGAAAAGGCCTCTTAAGGGCACAAGCCTCTTGACGGTCAGGCCCCCTATTAGGTATACCTCGTCATATCCAAACAAGCGCCACAAGCGCTTGACCACGGAAGAAATGTCCATACCCGGCGTTGGCCACTCCTATTGATGATCACCGTGGTTTCAAGCCGAGTTCTCTATGGCTCAGCCTTCAGGATTTCTGATGTCCCCTGGGGCGGAAGATTGTATACGTGAATCTCTGGTCCGGATATGTCCATCCCATATATGGGGGCGTTTTTTTCGACTCGGTCCTTTCTCGCAAGGCTCAATCCTTTGTTTTTAAAAAAAACGGGATCGGCCCATTTTCTCCCGCTTTCATGCGGGCACAACAGGGACATGTAAGGGTATTGGGGAAGGAGGATGTTTTCTATGAAAAGGTACGGGGATTTTATTGCCGAAGAGGCTGACCTGCGCCTCTTGGAGACCATCAGAAAGTATGTTGAAAAAGAGGTCATGCCTGTGCGGCTTGAGCTTGACAAGGATTACAAGGTATTTGAACAGGTCTATTCAGGGCTGGTCAAGTTGGGGGTTCAGAAGCGCGGTTTTTCACCGAGGTACGGCGGCCTTGGTATCCGTAACGCCGCCACGGTCTGTGCCATGACAGAAGAGATGTCCCGCGGAGACAGCGGCCTTTCCCTGCATGCCTTGATCATCCCTTGGTGTATGGCCGCGGCTATGGGCGCCCGTAATACGGTGGTCATGGACAAGTTTATCCCCATGTTCTGCGAGGATATCCCCTGCTGCGGGTGTCTGGCCATTACCGAGCCTGCAGGGGGGTGCAACATAGAGGACGGGGCCGAGCACGGTATGACCATCCGGACCAGGGCCACCCTTGAAGGGGATGAATGGGTCATTAACGGGGAGAAGATGTGGCCAAGCGGGGCCAGCGTGGCAGATCTCTACTGTGTGATCTGCACCACGGACCCGCAACAAAAGGAGGAAGGGCTGGCACTCATTTATGTGCCCAAGGATACGCCCGGTCTTTCCTTCGGCAAACCGGAAGACAAAATGGGCATGAGGGTGACGGATGTCAATGCCGCCATCTATTTCGATGATGTCCGGGTCCCAAAGGAGTATCGGGCCGGGGGGCCGGGTGTGGACTGGCAGCTTTTCAGAAACAACGTGGCCTGGGGCCGTCTCACCAGCGCTCCCATGACCTTGGGAAACGCCCAGGCCGTACTCGAGATCGTCATTGATTACACGGCCAACCGTTTTTACGGCGGTAAAGCCGTGCGAAACCATTCCTTGCAAGCGGCCATGATTGCGGACATGGCTATCGGCATTGAGGCGTCCCGCCATTTTTACCTCTCGGTAGCCGCCATGTTCAACAACCGCAAGAAATACGGAATGCCGGGGGACGACTATCTCATCGCCCGGTCCAGTGCCGTCAAGGTGCATGCCTGCGATGTGACCGAGACGGTCTGTAACCGGGCCATGGAACTCATGGGCTCGTACGGTTTTGTGCGGGACTATCATGTGGAAAAATACCTGAGGGACAGCAAGATCATCCAGATCTGGTTGGGGGGAGGACAACTTGCCCGCCTGGATGTGGCGCAGGGCTATTACCCCTATGTATGATAAAGAGCCTTTGAGGTCCAGGGTCCTGCGGGATTTCAGAGGGTCAAGACGGGGCGGTCCGGATGAAGAAAGTGACAGTAAACTTTTTACGGCGGATGAAGACGGAGCGTTATTTGGACGAAAAGGGCAATGTGGTATTCACAGAACGCTTTTTGGCCCATTGCGGGGCTTGCTGTGGATATGGTTGCCGGCACTGCCCTTACAGCCCCAAGCACCAGGCCGGGAACAGGCGGTTGTCCAAGAAGGTGAAAGAACACTTATATCCATAGAGGGAGGCAAAAATGTGGGATCCATCCAAGTGTGATCTGTGCGGTGATTGTCTGGTGAAGTGCCGTTATGTGGACTATGACAAGGACAGGGCCGTGGCTGAGATAAAGCGGCTTATGGAGGGCAAAGAGGCGGATATCCTTGATCAGTGCATCACCTGTATTGCCTGCAATGACTACTGCCCCACAGGGGCCGATCCCGCCAATCTCATCTTCAAGATGCAGGAGAAGACAGGGACTTCACCCATTGTCGCTGTTGGAAAACCGATGCTTGATGCCATGGCCAAGGGGCTGGAGGCCGGGGGAGAAACCGCCGACCTGATCCAGGGAGATCCTGATAAGCCCGTTTTGTCGTTGGATTCCTTTGAGTTCAGGCAGTTTCCCGAGGGCACCTTGGAGAGCTCCTTGTTTAGGGGTATGACCGTGGTGAGGGGAGGTGGGTACATGTCCCTGGTCGGGTGTGTGCATATGGGCGGGGAGAGTTTTGCCGGGAAATACGGTCGCCAGGTCATTGAGAGTCTGGCCGCCCTGGGCAAAGAGATCGTCTACATGCACAACGAAGGCTTTGTGCTGGCCCATATCAAGGCCAAGGAGTTAGGCATCCCGGTACCCTTCAGATACATGCACCTCTTTGAGTACCTGCGCAACTATCTAAGGGACCACCAGGGGGATATCACCAAGCTGGGCAAGAAGGTGGCCTACCAGCCCAACTGCGCCACCCGCTGGCTGCCGGATCAGGATGGCCTGCTGGAAGAGGTGCTGGAACTCATCGGGGTTGAGAGACCCCCCAGGGAGTATGAAGGGGTAAACGCGGTTTGCTGCACCGCCCCGATCATCAGAGCCAACAAAGAGCTGGCCATCGATATTCAGGAGAAAAACATCCGGGATGCCCTTGGATGCGGAGCCGATGCCCTTATAACCATCTGTCCCATATGTGACGCCGTGCTGCGGAGACCGACATCACAGTTGGGACTTCCCAAGATCTTCATTACCGACCTGTGTCGCATGGCCTTGGGTGAAATACCCTGGCCCCAAAGCTGAGCCGGAAAAAGACAAGGTTGAACCAGGCCGGGCTCAGGGCCTCAAGCGTTCTATCGGTCCGGGCTTTCTCCTTGAGAGCTTTTTTGGGTCTGCTCTTCCATGTGGCGTCTTAAGTGTTCCCGGACCCGTTTAAGCCTCTCTTGGGGGGTATCGGGGCTCGCTTGGTCTGAGAGGTTCTCGTCATCGGTCTGTGGCGTGATCTGCCCCCCAGAACCCGCATCGCCAGGGGTATCACTCTCGCCTCCCGGCCGGGTGTCATTGGTTGTATCTTGGGTCGCTTCTCCTCCTGGCCGGTGATGTTTCCATTTATGAGGTCCTTTACGCCTCCCATCATCACCTCTTCTGGCATCACCGTCGGTCTGCACTTCATCGTCATCCGACTGATCCTCTCCAATGTTTTTGTCCCGCCCCTTTTTATCCCTTTCAAGCCCGGGCGGGCGGTCTCCGGTCCAGCCCCTTTTTTCGCCTCGATCCCATCCAGGAGGGCGGTCACCGGGACCGTGCCCCTTGCCCTTTGCGAGGACGGTGGAACTGGAGGCCAGGAAAAGTATACCAGTCAATACCAGGCAGAACTGCCATAAATATCTCATAATAAAACCGCCTTTCATAAAGCTGGAGAAAAATCGCTTATGTCTCATCATAACATCCTTTTATGTGAGCTACAACGGGGTTTCTGAAATGTCATTGGGCCGGTTTTTTCAAACCTCTTTTGCCATCTTTTCAAGAAGTTGGCGGTAAAACCGGTAATGGTCAAAGGGGATATTGGTCCGCGGCCTGTCGTCCAGGCAGGGGAGGTAGCGGCCCTTTTCAAGGAGGGGCGGCACGGTGGCCTCCACGGTGCGGCGAACGTCCTCCTCGCCCCGGCTCAATGCTGCGGCGTCGATACCGCCGATGAGAGAGACCTGAGTGCCATATTCGCGACGAAGCCTGTTATATTCCATGCCTGCACTCATGATATTGCTTATCCAGAAACAGTTGATGCCTGCATCCACCAGGGAGGGTAAAAGGGGTGCAAGGTTTCCCCCGGTGGTGCACAGGATGCGGAGTGGGACCTGGAATTTTTGGAGTAGGGCCATGACCTTTTTATATCCGGGGATGGCGAAATGCTCAAACAAGGCCGGGGAAATGACGGGCCCCGTGTTGGAGGCGATGGGTTCATAAAAGGAGGCATAGTCCACCGAGACCTGTGAGAGGACCCGCTCCAGACAGACACAGTAAAAATCCGTGGTCCGCTCAACAAGATCTTCCACCACATGAGGCTCTTTCATGAGGGCCTTGCAGGCGGCCACAAAAGACTGCCAGTCTCCCACACCGAGCATCTGCAAGAGGCCGCCCCCCGAGGCATCCATATAAACAATCCGGCCTTCTTGTTCAAGGCGTCTGGTTCGTTCCACAAATTCCGGATCGTAGCGGGCGGGGTCATCCGGATCGTAATGGCGGTCAAAAGCATCAGGGTCCAGGAGCAGATCGGGTGCCATTTGGAAAAAGGGAAAGCTCCGGAGCATGAGACCCACGGAATGGTGGGTCTCCAGATGGAAATACTCTTTAAATGACACATCCTTGGGCAGGCCTTGCCCGTACCAGCGCTGCAGCGTGTCTTCATCCGGTTCAAGGTCAAAGAAGGGAAACCGGTCAGCCCCTTCTCCAGTAAGGGTTTGAAGAAACCGTTTCTTTTCCGTGACCATGGCCATACCCGCCTCCCTTCTTATTTTACCGAATACCTTTCCTCTTTCATGCGGCCCTGCCTGGCATGGAGGGGAAGATCCCCCATGCCCCAATCTAGGGAAGAAGCCTGAGCCTTGATTTTATGTGATGTATGCCCTATTGTCATCTTTGAAAAGGGCATGGGAGTGTATTTGAAAAGGGTTTTTCACTCGCCCGAAAAAGGTCCTATGGCTGAGAGGCCGGTGGTCGTATAAAACCAAATATTAGGGGTGGGTATAAAAGCGGGTGGTAGGAAAGGAGATGTCTATGGGTGAGCATCTGGATGGCGCCATTTTGCAGCGGGACAAGGAGACCTATGCCATTGTCCCCCGGACCCCTGTGGGGATGGTGACCCCACAGGTCTTGGAGACCATCGCCCGGGTGGTAAAAAAGTATGAGATTCCCGTTATAAAGATTACCTCGGGCCAGCGCATGGCCCTGGTGGGGCTCAAAGAGGGGGATGTGGCACCGGCCTGGAAGGACCTTGGACTGGATATAGGACGAGCCACGGAGCTTTGTGTCCATTACGTGCAGGCGTGTCCGGGAACGGCTGTGTGTCGTTTCGGGGTACAGGATTCCCTGGGTCTGGGCTTGGAAGTGGAAAAGCTTTTTGCCGGGTTGGAACTGCCTGCAAAGGTCAAGTTCGGCATTTCAGGGTGTCCCATGTGCTGCGGTGAGAGCTATGTTCGGGACGTGGGCGTGCTGGGTAAAAAGAAGGGGTGGACCGTCATATTCGGGGGCAACGGCGGGGGCCGGCCACGCATCGGGGATGTCCTGGCTGAAGATCTGGGCATGGAGGAGGTCATAGATCTAAGCAAGCGATGCCTCGAATATTACGCGGCCAACGGCAAGAAAAAGGAGCGTACATCCCGGTTCATAGAACGGATCGGTATTGATGCCTTTAAGGCGGCCGTCCTCTAATACCGCACCGGAATGGGATGGGGGCCCCTTGAAAGAAGATCAGGCCTCGGCCAGGACCTCCTGGATGCGTTTTTTCATGGCCTCTACATGGGTTCCTTCCCAGTAGATCCTATGACAGGGCCTGCAGATGGAGAAGGCATGGCAACGGGCCCTGACTTTTGGTGGGATTCTGTCTAAAATGTCCGCTTTACTCACCGGTTCCAGGGAATTGTTGCACACAAGGCATCTGGAAAAGGGTTTGACCCGGGATTTGATATGCAGTGATTCCAGGATCCGTCTCACCTCCTTCTCGGCCTCCCCGGGCCTTATCAGGATCCCGTGGGTCACCTCCTTGCGTTTGAGCAGTTTGCGGCTCATGGTAAGGATGATCCTCTTTTCTCTCTTGCTGATCTCCACAATTCTTCCGGGGTGGAGATCCGGGTTGAACTCTACATCAAAGCCCAGGGCCCTCATCAACTTGACCACTTGACCCAGGTTGTTATCCGCTATAAAGCGGGTCCGGCGGAGGGGGAGGTTTCTCAACCGGGTAACCTCTGCGATATCGAGGCGTTCAAACACGGGGTACACGCTCACCCTGTCCCCGGGGCAAAGGAGATATCGGAAATCCACGGATTCACCGTTTACCAGGATCAGGTCGACCTCGGTGTGGGGTACACCCAGGGACTCGATCATGTCTTTTATAGACCTCTTTCCCTGAAAGGTGACCTCAAAATCCTTCTTTTGCCTGTCTCTCGGCAAGAGGTCGTTTAATTCTTCATAAAACCTGAATATGGCTGTGCTCATGGGTGTTGCCACCCCCCAGGAAAAGCATAGCAATCTCCCTGTATATCTGACAACCCCTCGAAAAGGCCGACTCCGGGCCTTTCCATCAAAATGCGCTCTCTTCAACCCCCGCTCTTCAGACAAAGCCGCCCTTGCACCGGAGAAGAGCGATCCCTTGACCAACCCCTCCACAAGAGGTAAAAAGGAAGACAAGGTTTATTAGGGCTGATATGTCGGGCAGCAAGGAAATTCTCAAGCACCTCAGGGCCGAGGAGCTGGATCCCGATGGAGGGCCGCTCATAGGCTGGACCTGTACCTATCTGCCCCTGGAAATCCTGGAAGCAGGAGGGCTTCATCCCTGCCGCATCCTTCCCGAGCCCTCCTCGGACGGGGCCGATGCATACCTGGACCCCAATTTTTGCCCCCTGGTGAAAACCGCCCTGGGGGCGGCCCTTGAAGGTGCCTATGCCTCCCTTGAAGGGCTGGTCATCCTCAACACCTGTGATGGCATGCGCCGGCTCTATGACGCCTGGAAGCATTATTGCCCTCCTTCCTTTACTTTTTTTCTGGACCTGCCCCGGAATATAACCCCCCGGTCTCTAAGCTATTTCAGGGATACGCTGGAGAACTTCAAGAAAACCGTTGAAGGGCATTTCCATATCAGGATTACCCGAAGCGACCTGGTTCAAGCCCTTGAGGAGAGTAACGAAATCAGGGCCCTTTTCAGGCGACTCCTCATCTTGAAGGGCCGGGGGGATCCTCCTCTGTCCCAGGGGGATATCTTGGATGTCTTTTTTCAGGGATGGCGCCTGCCCAAAAGGCGTTTTAGGGAGGCTCTCAGAGAAATGGTGGACCAGCTGGAAAAAGAACCTCCAAGGCCTTCGCAGGGACCCAAGGTCGTTGTCACGGGATCCTTTCTGGAGGGACGGGCCGTTATAGACCTTGTGGAAGAACTGGGCGGAGACGTGGCCGGATCGGACCTGTGTACGGGGGGCCGTCTCATCCAGGAGGTCTCCCCCTCCTCAGACCCGCTTGCCGCCTTGAGTGAGGCCTATCTCACGAGACCGCCCTGTGCCAGGATGCAGGATATGGAAAGGCGTATCTCTTTTATTATGGGGGAGGTCCAGGAAAAGGGCGCCCGGGGCGTGATTTTCCATGCCCTTAAATTCTGTGACCCCTATCTCTATGAGGCCCCGGCCCTGGGCGAGGCCCTCCGGCAAATAGGGATCCCTTTCCTTTTTATTGAAGGGGATTACCGGGGCCGGGTCTCCGGGGGGGCCAGGACCCGGGTTCAGGCCTTTTTAGAGATGTTGGAGGGATATGAACCTTAAGAACGGAAACAGGGGCTTCATAAGGGGGCTGGTACACCGGCCCCTCACCTATAGGGTGCTGAGGCCTCTTCTGGATCTTTTGACCCTAAGGGAGGAGAACCAGGCCTTTAGGATATGGATTCACTTTATCCTGGAGGTGACAAGAAAGGCCTATGGACGGAAGGGACCTGTGGTGTGGATGAATGCCTTTACCCCCACGGAAATGGTCTACGGCCTGGGAGCGGTCCCCTTTATGCCGGAAATCATCGCCTCTCTTGTGGCATACATGGGCCAGAGCCGCCGGCCCATTGCCCTGGCCGATTCCCGGGTGTCCACGGATGTGTGCTCTTTCTACCGGTGCGCCCTGGGACTTGTCCTGGAAGGGTATCTGCCCAAGCCGGATCTGATCCTTTCCACCTCCTATCTCTGCGACGGGGCCAATAAGTTCTTTCACGACCTGAGCCGGATTTATGGATGCCCCCATCTCATGTTGGACCCTCCTTACAATGACGATCCTCAGGGCCGGCGCTACATGGTCGGTCAGATCCGGGATGCGGCCGAAGAGATGACCCGAATCCTGGGGCTTTCCTGGAATCACGAGGCCCTGGCCCGGGCCTTGGTCCTCTCAAACCAGGCCAGGAGGTACATGGTCGGCATAAACAAGTTGCGCCGGGCCGCTCCCAGTCCCTTTCCCGGGAGTGAGGGCCTCAGTTATCTGGCGGGCATGAATTTTTATTCCCTGGGTTCGAGCATGGGGTTGACCTTTTATGGGTACCTTCACCAGGAACTCAAGAGGCGGGTGGCCCGAAACCGGGGATATCTCCCGCAGGAGGTATACAGGATCCTTTGGCTCCACCATATTCGCCCCTATTACAGAAACGACATCTTTGATTTCCTGGGCCGGCAAAAGGCGGCGGTGTCTTTTGAGGAGCCCAACTATCTCTACTGGCCCTATCTGGATCCCCACAAGCCGTGGGAGGCCCTGGCCGAAAAGATTCTTTCAAATATATGGGCGGGGCCCCTTGAAAGGCGGATAAGGGCCATCGAGCAAATAGTGGAGGATTATGGGATTGACGGCGTCATACACTTCTCCCACTGGGGATGCAGGCAATCGTGCGGGGGGGCGGGGGTTATCGGCGACCGGCTCAAGGATAAGGGCATTCCTTATATTATTCTCCCCGGGGACGGCGCAGACCCGGATAACTACTCGCCGGGACAGACCAGGACCAGGGTACAGGCCCTGGTGGAGATGTTGGGATAGACGATGGCTGGATCCGTATTTGCAGGTGTAGACATAGGGTCGCTCTCGGCCGAAGCCCTCCTCCTTGGAGAAGACGGGGTCCTGGCCTACGCCATAACAGCCACCGGGGCTTATCCGGAGCAGGCCGCCCGAAGGTGCCTCGGAGAGGCCCTGGACCGGGGCGGAGTCAGGGAAGAAGCGCTCTCGCGGGTGGTGGCCACCGGGTACGGCCGGATCAGGGTTCCCTTTGCGGGGAGAGAAGTGACGGAGATTACCTGTCACGGCCGGGGGGCTCACTATCTTTTCCCCGGGACCCACACGGTGATTGATATCGGCGGTCAGGACAGCAAGGTCATCACCCTGGATGATCAGGGGAGGGTTACCGATTTCATGATGAACGACAAATGCGCTGCAGGGACAGGGCGCTTTTTGGAAGTCATGGCCGCCGCCCTGGAAACCGATCTGGAGGATATGGGGCGACGGTCCCTGGAGGCCAAAAAGGGCGTATCCATCAGCAGCATGTGCACGGTCTTTGCCGAGTCGGAGGTGGTTTCCCTCATTGCGGAGGGACACCGGGGAGAAGAGATTATCAGGGGCATTCACGAGGCCATATCCCGGAGGATCTTCAGAATGACCAAGCGCCTTCGGGTGAGGGGAGAGATCACCTTTAGCGGCGGCGTGGCCAAAAACCGGGGGATCGCAAAGGCCCTGAGAAACCTATTCGGAATGGAACTGAACATTCCTCAAGAACCTCAAGTGGTAGGGGCCCTGGGCGCAGCTCTCTGCGCCAGGGACATGGGCCCAAAGGGGGGAGACGGGTCTTTTAGACCAAGACCTCTTTAAAAGGCCGGAAAGGCTTGAAAAGGGGTTGAAAGAGGACGTTATTTCCAATAGGGGGTGATTCATATGGTCGTCAGTCAAGAAATGAGAACCAATGCATGGAGCAAGGTGGTGGATATGGTTGTCCGCATTGCAGACAAGAGGCCTGTGATGAGATTTCTGGTGAAAAAGGCCGAAAACAAGCTTTGGTCGGGCATCGTGGAGGAGGAGGCAGACAGTATCAAGCCCGCCCAGGAACTCAAGTTCGCCTTTGTGAGAAACCTCCTCAGGACCACGGAAAACCATCTCAACAGGGGCATCATGAGCAAATCGGTGTTTCACAAGATGGTGAAGGTCTTTGTGAGGAACGTCTTTGTAGAGGATATTTCAGAGAGGGATATGTTGAGGGAGGACAGAAAAGAGGTCGTCCATCCCAGTTTTCTCGTGGTGAGTCCCACCCAGCTCTGTAACCTCCACTGTACGGGCTGCTACGCAAGCAGTGCAAATACCACCCGGTCCTCGCTCCCCTACGGCGTTGTGGAGCGGATTGTTCAAGAAAAGGTAAGGCTGTGGCATTCCCGTTTTACGGTCATATCCGGGGGGGAGCCTTTCCTGTGGAAGTCTGAAGGCAAAGGAATCATCGACCTCGCCAAGGAGAATAACGACAATTTCTTCATGGTCTATACCAACGGGACCCTCATCACCGAGGCACTGGCCCGGCAGATGGCGGAGGCGGGAAATGTGACGCCCGCCATATCCGTGGAGGGCTTTGAGGAACAGACCGATAAAAGACGGGGTCAGGGAACGCACAAGAAGATTATGCAGGCCTTTAAGCACCTGAGAAAGGCGGGGGTGCCCTTTGGCATATCCGTGCAGGCCACCAAGGACAACTGGGACGAGGTGACCGGTCGCGACTTCCTCCGGTTTTATTTTGATGAGCAGGGCGTTTTTTACGGATGGCTCTTCCAGTATATGCCCATTGGAAGGAGTTACACCCTGGGGAATATGGTGAGCCCCGAAGCGCGCCTCGAGATGTTTAAAAGAAACGTGTGGGCCATCAAGGAAGGGGGATATAACTACATTGACTTCTGGAATCAGGGGGTCATGACGGACGGGTGCCTGGCCGCAGGCCGCATGGGCGGCTACCTCTATATCGACTGGAACGGAAATATCATGCCCTGTGTCTTTATCCCCTATTACCAGGACAACATTGTGGATATCTACGAGAGGGGGGGGACCCTTAATGACGTGCTCTACTCCCCTTATTTCAAAGAGATCAGGAAGTGGCAGCACACATATGCCTACGGCAAGCCGGCCCCGGAGAGGGATAATCTCATCCTGCCTTGCCCCATCCGGGATCACCACGAGGCCATCTACGCCATCTTAAAGGAGGATTACCCGGTCAACCCGTCGGACGAGGCGGCCAAGGAATCCGTTGAGGACGAGGCCTATCACCAGGGATTGATGGCCTATGACCGGAGTCTGCGAGAGGTGATCGATCCGCTCTGGCAGCAAGAGTATAAGAAGTCGGCCTGACCCGGCAGGGCCTTCAAGAAATGTGGGGATTCGCGGGTCTTACAGGCGGATAACCGCGTCTCCTCTTTATCCGGCCAACCAGGCCTGGTAGTAGGTCAGGTACAGGTCCAGTCGGGTTAAGGCCACGTCGCCAAAGGTGTCGGCCTCTTTCACCACCTCCCCCCGAAGGCGTCTCAAGCCATCGATGAGGTAGCGGTTGGCCGTGCGGATCTTGCCCAGCCCCTTTTCCGCCTCCCCCTTGTATTGACTTGCCTTGATATAGAAGGCCCCTGCATAGAGTTCGGTGCCCGCAATCCTCAGGTGGACCGCGGTCTGAAAGAGGGACTTGATGCTTTCAATTTCCCCTTTTGAGATCGTGAGCCCCTGGATCTGGCCCTTGAGCTTTCTGAAATACTCCAGCGATTCGAAAATT
>CAZNLL010000030.1:0-31270 GCA_964573885.1 uncultured Desulfobacteraceae bacterium
GGTGAAAGGGTGAGGTAAGAGCTCACCAGTCCCGCCGGTGACGGCGGGAGCTAGGTAAACCCCATCCGGAGCAAGACCAAATAGGGGAACGCTTGAGGGTGGTCCGCCCGAGTTCCCGGGTAGGTCGCTTGATCCTGCCGGTAACGACAGGACTAGATGAATGGTCATTGTCCCGAGGGGGGTGACCCCTTCGGGGAACAGAACCCGGCTTATGGGCTGCTCCGGTTTACCCCTTAGACCCCGCATTCCCGCCCATGGACGGATTTTCGTGCACACAGACAGGTAAAGGGGCCGTGAACCGGAGGGGAGCATTATGGCGGGATCTGGGTCAAGCCATTTGAGCGAGCCCCTGCCAAGAGATGCCTGTCTTATTATCGGGGCCGGGCATTTTGGACACAGGGCGATAAAGCTGCTGAGTGAGGAATCCCGGCCACTCCTGGTGGTGGATGTCAATGAAGCTTGCCTGGCCGGGGCGGGCGGCCCCGGTTTGAGGTGGATTCCCTGTGACGGAATCCGATTTCTGGTGAATAATCACCACCTCTTGAACCCTGGAAATATCATTGTCCCCGCAATTCCCTTGCACCTCGCCTTTGAATGGCTTAAGAGATATCTTGGCGAGAAATATAAGGTGGAGAAGATCAGTGTTCCCCCTGAGGCCAGAGGGCCCTTGCCTCATACCTGGGAGGGGTCAGAAGGGTCCCTTCTGGTCAGCTACGCGGACTTTGTTTGCCCGGATAATTGCCCGGAACCCGAATACTGTACGGTCACCGGGGAGAGACGGGATAGGCCCCTGTTCCAGCTTTTAAGGAACCTGACCCTGCCGGGTTTTCGGACCCTTGTGATTCGGAGTCATCAGCTTGCCCCCGGACTGGGGGGGTACAAAGTGGCCGATTTGACCGACGCAGCGGCCCGGGTTGCCCAGGGGGGAGCGGGAAAGTGGCTCCTGGGAAGTGCGTGCAGGTGCCATGGCGTTCTGACGGCCATGGAGGTGAGGCCCGTGGAATACACCTAGGGCCTCAAGAACTTCCCCCCTTTGGGGAAAGGGCCCTTTGAGGCAGAAGCGTGCTGACTAAGATACACCGACGGAGGGAGGTAAGGTTGATCCCATGTTTGTTTTTGGAAACCTATTAATGGCCGTGGCAAAGATACTGGATATTGCATTGACCCTTTATATGTGGATTATTATCGGGCGGGCCGTCATCTCTTGGGTAAACCCGGATCCCTACAATCCCATCGTCCGGTTCCTTAATGCGGTAACCGAACCGGTTCTTTATCCCATCAGGAGGAGGCTGCCCATGTCCTTGGGAGGAATCGATTTTTCTCCCATCATCGTCATCCTGGCGATTATCTTTGTCCAGTCCTTTATTGTGCAGAGTCTGGTGCAGCTGGCCGCCCGAATGAGTTGATAAGAGAGGGCTCCTCCCATCTTCAAATTCTTGTCAGGGGCCAAAGAAGTACGCCAAAGGTCCGCCTCCAGGGGTAAGCAGACTATGCGCCGACGGGATTCCCATAAGACAATAATTCAGGTCAAGGTCGTCCCCAGGTCGGCCCAAGATGTTATTATGGGGCAGGAAAACGGGGTTTTCAGGATAAAGCTCACGGCCCCACCCGTAGAGGGACGTGCCAACAAGGCCCTTAAGGCATTTCTTGCCAAAAAACTGGGCCTCCCCAAGGGCCACGTGGAGGTTGTCTCCGGTGAGCATTCCAGGATGAAGGCGATTTGCATCTCCGGCCTTGCTTCACAGGAGATCTACCGGGTATTGGAGCAGGATCTCCAGCAGGATGTGAGAAAAGGATCCTAAAGCCCCGGTGCGAGAAGAAACAGGCCTGCCGGGCGAGGGAATCCTCTAGGTCTCAAAAGCTTTGTCATTGATGATTTTTATCATTTTCTCGTGGATAAAGGGATTGGCGGCCACAATACTTTTTTCATAGGGGGAAAAGGGCCGATCTTCATAGGTCGTCACCCGCCCGCCGGCCTCTTTTACGATAACCATCCCGGCCGCCGTATCCCACGGATTGAGGCCCTCTTCCCAGAATCCGTCCAGCCTTCCTGCCGCCAGGTAGCATAGGTCAATGGCGGCCGATCCAGGCCTTCGCACGCCCTGAGCGACAAGGATCATGCGCCGAAAGAGTTCCAGCACCCTTTGGGGCCTTTCTTGAATATCATAAGGGAAACCGGTCCCTAAGAGGGCCCCTTGCAGGCCCCGGGTGTGGGAGACCTGGATGCGTTCTTGATTCAGGTAGGCCCCCGAGCCCTTCACGGCCTGAAAGCATTCTTCCATATAAGGGTTATACACCACCCCGAGAACCACTTCTCCATCTGTTTCCAGGGCGATGGACACGGCGAACAAGGGGAATCCATGGGCGAAGTTGGTGGTCCCGTCCAGAGGGTCGATGAGCCAAACTCTGCGGGAATCCTCTTTTCGCCCTCCGGCCTCCTCTGAAAGGAGGCCGTCCTCAGGGAAGTGTCTGCGAATGATCCCTAAGATCAAGGTCTCAGCCTCCAAATCCGCCTCTGTGACCAGATCAATGTCGCCCTTTTTTGAAATATGATTCACATGGCCCAAGGTGGACTTGAGGCGCTTTCCCGCCGCAAATGCCGCTTCTTGGGCCACTGCAAGTTCCCTTTTCCACATAATCTTTTCCTGGTAATAAGTTCTTGACAAAGTAGACGGTAAAAGTTAAAAAATTAGATTCTAAATTTCTGCAACTCCTTGTTCCTCGAAGGGGCACCCCACAACCCTTTTGGGGGACCTAAATTCATTCCTCGTCACGAGGAAAGGCCGGAAGGAGAATACTTACATGAGATACTATGAAACCCTCTGTCTGATCAACCCTGATTTAGGGGATGAGGATTACAAAGAGGTGATCACCAAATTCAGCAACCTTGTCGAGAAAAACAACGGTACGGTGATCAAGGTGGATGAATGGGGCAAGAAGCCCCTGGCCTATACGGTGAGAAGGCATGACAAGGGCTATTACATCCTGATGGAATATTGCGGCGAGACCGGGATTAACGCCGAGCTTGAAAGGGATCTCAGGCTGGATGACAGGATACTCAAGTACCAGACCGTAAAACTGAGTGACAAGGCAGATCCAGAGGCCTTGAAGGCCAAGGCGGAGGCACTCCGTTCAAAGGAGGAAGAGGGCGTACCCTCGGAAGAGGCGAGCCCGGAGAAAGAGGATCAAACTGAAGAGGAAGAGGATAAGAATGGCGCGTAATCCAAGAAGCGAGAGCGGTGGAGCCAGGGGTAAATTTAGAAGGACTTATCATCGAAGAAAGGTGTGTAAGTTCTGTGCGGACAGCAGCCTTGTTATTGACTATAAGGAACCCAAGATCCTGCGATACTTCACCACGGAGCGGGGCAAGATAACTCCCCGCAGGATTTCAGGGAACTGTGCCAAGCATCAAAGGATGTTAACCAGGGCCATCAAGAGGGCGAGACATATGGCCCTCTTGCCTTATACCACCTCAGTACTGAGGTAAGGTCCCCTCCCCCTTTTGTCTGATCCGGGATGCACTCAGCCCCGTTTCAGGGGCTGGGGCGCAGTTGTCAAGGTTTTTGGGGCTTAGCATTTCCGAGATTACATGAAAACAAAAGATGTGCTTGGGTGTGTGGGCTGGGCCGCCTTTTTTCTTCTAGCCTCTGCGTGGATTCCCTTCGTGGGCCCCTTCTTCAGCCTCCTAACCCCGCTGCCCTTCCTTTATTACGCCACAAAGCTGGGACTCCGACAGGGTGCGGTGCTCGCCCTCTTGACCACCTTGAGTATAGGCCTGGCGGCCAAGGTGGGGGGCATTCCTCAAGTCACTCTATTTTGTCTGGAATTCAGTCTTCTGGGGCTTGTTTTATCAGAACTGTTCAGAAGGGGGTTCTCTCTGGGGCAGACCGTGTTTTTTGCCACGGCCTTTATCCTGCTGGTGAGCTTGGGCATCCTGTTTTTTCTGTCCCTTTCAAGAGACATAGGTCCTCTGGACATGGTGTTTAAGTATCTGGAGGAGCACATTAAACTGACCATTAAAAGCTATGAGCATATGGGCGTTCCCCAGGAGGGATCCGCGGAACTTGAGTCCTATGCAAAACTCTTTTTGGAGACTGTTCGAAAGATTTATCCTTCGATTATGATCATCGGAACTGGTTTTGCGGTGTGGATTAATGTGGTTACGGCCAGACCCCTTTTTCGTGTGGGCCGGATTGAGTACCCCCCATTTGTTTCAGCGGATCGCTGGAAAACACCCGACCCCCTGGTGTGGGTGGTGATCGCCTCAGGTTTTGCTTTATTTTTGACCGAAGGGAGTATAAGATTTTTGGCCGTCAACGCATTAATTATCATGATGGCCATATATGTTTTTCATGGTTTGTCCATCCTTTTGTTTTTCTTGAATAAATACCGTGTCCCCATCTGGGTCAGGGTCGGCATTTATTTCTTGATTGCCATTCAGCAGCTTTTTCTCATCCTCTTGAGCCTGGCAGGGCTTTTTGATCAATGGATTGATTTCAGGAGAATTTACAAGAGGGCGGACAGGTGATATTATTTTTTTAAGGAGATGAGCTATGAAAGTCATTTTGTGTGAAGATTTGGAAGACCTGGGAATGGCTGGAGACGTGGTGGACGTGGCCAAAGGCCATGCCCGCAACTATTTGATCCCCAAAGGTATCGGCCTTGAGGTGACTCCCGAAAACCTGAAGGCCTTTGAAATGCAGCGCAAGAAGATCGAGGTCAGGAGACTGAAGGCCCAGGAGGAAGCCCAAAAGGTTGCACAACGGCTTGAAGGCACGGTGATTAACTTTTCCCAGAAGGCGGGTGAGGAAGGCAAATTGTATGGTTCCGTTACCAGCATGGACATCGCCTCCCGTTTGGAAAAAGAGGGTATTGTGATTGACCGCAGAAAGGTGGTGCTGGAAAAGCCCATAAAAGCACTGGGTGATTTCGATATCCCCATCAAAATCCATCCCGGAGTAACCGCTACGGTGAAAGTGGTGGTGACCAGGCAGGGAGAAGAATAGGGATAACCAGCAGATGGCCCGGGCTAAAGCCAAAAAAGAGTCTTTTTCCTATCTAAAGGTCCCCCCTCATAATATTGAGGCGGAACAGGCCATATTGGGCGGCGTCCTCATGAATAATGAAGCCATGAATCAAGTCATGGATGTTCTGGACGCCGCTGATTTCTACCGGGAGGCCCACACAGTCCTGTTTGAGTCCATGACGGCCCTCTATGACCAGGGAGAGCCCATTGATATCATCACCTTGTCCCAGCTTCTTACCCAGAAGAACCTCTTGGAAAAAATCGGGGGTATGGATTACCTGGCCTCTCTGGTTGAGGCGGTTTCCACCTCCGCAGGCATTGCCCACCACGCCAGAATCGTAAAGGACCTCTCAGTGAGGAGGACCCTCATAGGCCAGTGTTCTTCCATTTCAGAGTCCTGCTTTCAGGAATGGGAAGCCACGGAAGACCTGCTGGAGCTGGCGGAGCAGTCCATTTTTGACATTGCCGAAAAACAAGTGAAAGAAGGATTCGAGAGCCTCGATAATGTGATCAAGGCCAGTTTCGAAAGGCTCGAGAATGTAGCGGAATGCGAAGGTTTCGTGACAGGTGTTCCCACCGGCTTTACGGATTTTGACCGCTATACGGCGGGGCTTCAGCCCTCGGACCTGATCATTATTGCCGGCAGGCCCAGCATGGGAAAGACGGCCTTGGCCCTGAATGTGGGCTATAACGCAGCCCGAAGGACGGGGAAAGGCGTGGCCATTTTTTCTCTGGAGATGTCCAAACAACAACTGGGTATCCGGTTATTGGGTTTTGACGCCGGTATAGATGCCACCAAGCTGAGAACAGGGTTTTTGAGGGACAGGGAGTGGGAGCGATTGACGGAGTCTGCAAATCGCCTTGCTGACTTGCCCATCTTTATAGATGACAGCTCGGGTATCAGCGTGCTTGAGATGAAGGCCAAGTGCCGGAGATTGAAGAAGAAGAGTGATTTGACCCTGGTTGTCGTCGATTACCTGCAGTTGATTCAGGGCCGAAGGTCCGCCGAGTCACGACAGATCGAGATTTCTGAGATCTCCAGGATGCTCAAGGCATTGGCAAAAGATCTGAATGTGCCTGTTCTGGCCTTGTCCCAGTTGAACAGAAAAGTGGAGGACCGGCCCAACAAAAGACCGCAGCTTGCCGATTTGAGAGAAAGCGGCGCCATCGAGCAGGATGCGGATGTGATCGCTTTTATTTACAGGGATGAGGTGTACCATCCGGGCACGGAGGAAAATCGCAATATCGCAGAGATTATCCTTGCAAAACAAAGGAATGGTCCGACTGGATTTTTCAGGCTCACTTTCCGGAAGGAGCTTACGGCCTTTGGGGATTATACCAGAGAGGACCCGCCCCTTTAAGGGGCGATGGCCTCTGCCCAAGCCATGACTTTTTCTATTCTGATTTGGGGGGCCTAAGCTATCGAGAAGGTATACGGTAAAATAGGCGGCCTCAAGGCGAGCCAACACAAACGTCTTCAGAACCTATATCGCAGGAAAATCCCCGCCCAAGAAATTGTTTCCCATGAATTGACCCGCCGTATTTCATCTTTGTCACGGGAGATAAAGAGGCAAGTGGCCCTGCTCATAACCAGGAAGGGAGAGGTGGCCTATGTGATGGTGGGTGACAGCAGGCACATCTGGATTCCTGATTTGAGTAAGTACAGGTTGGGGCCGGGCCGCCTTAAGGGGCTTCGGTGTATTCACACCCATCTGGACGGAGAGCCTCTTTCCCGTGAGGATATAACGGATTTGGTGTTGCTGGGGCTCGATCTTATGGTGTGTATCCAGGCCGACGAGGAAGGTACCCCCGGAGCGGTTTCGTACGCGAGTATCCTGCCCAATAACCGGGGTGGGAAGGGATGGTCTGTGCATAAGGTACCTGATGTGGGACAACTGAACGTGGATTTTCTAGACATGATCCAGTCCCTGGAAGATGAGCTGGCGAGGACCCCGGCGGGGCGTTCGCTGGAAAAGAAGGAGAGGGCCCTCCTGGTCGGAGTCACCACCGGCCCCGGGTGGAAGGAGGAGACCCTGTTGGATGAACTGGAGGACCTGGCGGTCTCAGACAATATTGAGGTGGTGGAGAGGGTGGTCCAGCGGATTAAAAGGGCTGATCCTCGCTTTCTCATAAGAAAGGGCAAGCTTAGCGAGTTGGTTTTGCGCTGTTTCCAGACGGGGGCCAGCCTTCTCATCTTCAACAGCGAACTCACATCCGCTCAGGTAAAGAGTCTTACCGACGCCACGGAATTGAAGATCATTGATAGAAGCCAGCTCATCCTGGACATCTTTTCAAGACGAGCCATAACCCGTGAGGGCAAGATCCAAGTGGAACTCGCCCAGTTGCAATATCTGCTGCCCAGGCTGGCTACCAAGAACACGGCCATGTCCAGACTCACCGGTGGTATCGGGGGAAGGGGGCCGGGAGAGACGAAGCTTGAAATCAACCGGCGCCGAGTGAGGGAACGGATTGCAAGACTGAGCAGCGAGTTAAAGGAGATCAAGCGCCAGCGGGGGGAAAGACGGAGATTGAGACGCACCAGGAGGGTCCCGGTCATTTCCATTGTGGGCTACACCAATGCGGGCAAATCCACCCTGTTGAACTCTCTGACCCAAAGCCATGTAGGGGTTGGAAATCGCCTCTTTGAGACCTTGGACCCGAGTAGCAGACGGCTCAGGTTTCCGCGGGAACGGGAAGCCATTGTCACAGACACGGTGGGGTTTATCAGGGATCTTCCGGAGAGTCTCATGGACGCCTTTGCCGCCACCCTGGAAGAACTCCATGATGCAGACCTCCTTCTTCACGTGGTGGATGCCACCAGCCCCCGCTTGGAAGAGCAGGTCAGGACGGTCGAGACAATCCTTAAGAACTTGGAGCTTGAAGGGATCTCCTCCCTTTTGGTGCTCAATAAGACGGATTTACTTCCCCCTGGTGAGGTCAGGGCCTTGAGCAAAAGAATGGGAGGGGTTGCCGTCTCGGCAATTCACCCTCCCTCCTTGAGAAAGCTGACAGACAGGATTGAATCCCTTATGTGGCCCGCCCTTTCCAGTGACGCGACTTAAGGATGGTTTCTTCTTCAGTGATGATAAGGGCTTCGGAACGGGTTCGGCCGTTGATAAATCGGATGGCCGTCTCAGGTTCCATGACGAAAAGGGCTGTTGAGAGGGCGTCCGCATCCATGGCGGTTTCGGCAAGAACCGAGACGCTGGTGGTCAATCTTGGGGAAAGCCCTGTTTTGGGATTCACAATATGGTGAAACATCTTTTCCTTGTCAAAATAGATTTCATAGTTCCCTGAGGTGGCGATGGCCCCATCCCTGATATGGATGATATCCGGGTAGTGTTTTTGTTTTTTGGGATCTTGTATGGCCACGGTCCAGGATTTTTTGCCTCCCTTGCCTCCTGTGGCCTTGATATCCCCGCCGGCGTTAATGAGGTGGTTTTCAATACCATGCCGGGTGAGGATCTTTGAGGCCCGGTCCACGATATAGCCCTTTGCAATGCCGTCCAAGGTGATGCCCATACCGGGCCGCTTAAACCGGACGGTGCGCCCCCTGAGCTCAATGTTATGGGCCCCCACCAAGTGGAGGGCCTCTTTCAGGGCCTTCTCGTCGGGGGGGGCTTCACGGTTTCCCTGGAGAAAGCCGTCCCTGAAGAGGTCTACAACGGGTTTGACGGAGATGTCAAAAGTACCGTTGCTCAATCGGTAGTACCGGAGTGCCCTTTCAATCACCTGGGCCAATTCAGGGGGAAGATCGTTGAGGGTGCCTTCCTTGTTGAGCTGGGCCAGGGCCGTGGCTGTATCGAAGCGGCTCATGGAATGTGTCAGCCGGTCTATTTCCTCAAAGGCCAGACCCATGGCTTCTTGGGCCTTATCTTTGGATGGATGGATCAAGGTCATGGAAACGAAGGTCCCCATGGCCAGACGGGTCTTGGAAATCTTATAGGTCTTGGCATTAAACCTGACGGCCTCGGCCCCTGTCGGCACCACTGCGGCGGAGGCCAGACCCAGGCCAAGGAGGCCGGAGAGCCTTATGAAAGAGCGTCGGTCCATGGTCTTGTATGTCTGGGACAGGGGGCTTGCTTTTTCCATTCTCTTTCTCCCTTTTGTTCTATGTCATTATGTCCTTAGGCCATGGGGTTTGCCCATGGGTTCCTTCTCCCATGGCTGGGGGGAGGCCCTGTGTGTTTCTCAGGCCGCCTCGGTTTCTTGAACCTTTTCTGCGAGGTCCTTGGGCCGGAAGAGGCGGAATATATTCCGGGGACACTTTTCCACGCAAACCTCTCCGCATTCCGGCCCGTATTCCACACACTTTTGATGGTCGATCTCCACGAGATTATCCTTCAGGGTGACCGCCTCGGCAGGGCAAGACTTCACGCACATTTTACAGGCGATGCAGCCCACCTGGCACACCTGTTTTACCGCCTTGCCCGGATCCCTGGTGCTGCATGGGACCCAGACCCTGGCCTTTTGAGGGATGAGTTCGATGATCCCCTTGGGGCAGATACGCACACAGGTTCCACAGCCCACGCAAAGGGCGGGGTCTACCACGGGAAAACCATCCACCATGGTGATGGCATCAAAAGGGCATGCCTTGGCACAGTCCCCCAGCCCGATGCAGGCGTACTGGCAGGCCATGGGACCTCCGAAGGCCAAATCGGCCGCAGCACACGAGACATAGCCCAAATAGTTTTCCTTTCTCTGGACCTGGCCTTCATCTCTGGAGCAACGCACCGCCGCCAGCATATCCTCCACGGCGGCCATTTTTTTGCCCGTGATCTCTGCCACCATCTCGGCCACTTCCGCCTTTCCGGGAAAGCAGAGATTGGGCGGGACCTCGGGATCATTCACCACCGCTTCCGCATAGGCTTCGCACCCGGCGTAGCCGCAGCCCCCTCATTGGGCCCCTGCCAATACCTCCAGCACTTCTTCAACCTTGGGATTGGCTTTTACTGCAAACTTGTGGGCCGCTAGGGCCAGCCCCAGGCCGAAAAACAGCCCGATACAGCCCAAAACAGCCAGGCCCCCAAGGGCCAATTTGATCAGTATTGGATCCATCCATTCCCCTCAAAAGTCCAAGGCACGCCTTGTTGCCTTTAGGTAATCCACACCTGCCCCCGTCTAAAAAATGGACATGCCGGAAAAGCCCATAAAGGCCAGAGCAAAGAGGCCGGCCACTACAAAGGCGATGGGCAGCCCCCGATAGGTGGGGGGCACGTTGGCCAGTTCCAATCTCTCCCGAACGGAAGACATCAAAAAGAGGGCGATCAGAAAACCCGTACCCGCCCCAAAGGCAAGCATCAGGCTTTCCCAGCCATTGTATTCATTGTCGGCCAGAATCAAGGGTACGGCGATAATGATACAATTGGCTATAACCAGCACAAGGTACACCCCGAAGGCCTTAAAAAGGGCGGGGTTGACCTTTCGTAAAATCGTGTCCACCGCCTGTACCGAGAGAGAAACCAGGCCGATGAAGACCACGATCTGCAAGAAATCAAGGCGGTAAGGCTTAAGCACAAATTGATAAAGAAACCACGCCATCATGGCGCTGACAACGATCACAATGGTGAAGGTAATGCCCATGCCTACGGCGGTGGTCTTCCTCTGGGAAGTTCCAAAAAAGACACAGAGTCCCAAATATTTGGTAAAGACGAAATTGCTGATAATCATGGCCCCGATGAGAATGGAGAAGAGATAGCCCACATAGAGCTTTTTTACTTTCACCAGGGCCGTCCCCAGGGACTTCCCTTGAGACACGATGCCCTTCATGGTCACGATATGGGGTTGGTCCTGGTTCAGCCCCTCGTCAAAGGTCAAGACCACCGTCTTGCGGTCGGGGCTCAGGGTTACACCTTTGATATTCAAGAGAATATCGGGGTCGGGTTTCTCGTAAACCTCGTAGTTGCCCACATCCTTGGCCCAAGCCTCATCCACGGGGCCGGCAAAGGTGATCTCGATACTCTGGGCATCCTTAAAGGTGGTTTTCGTTACAAAACGGTGACCCGTGTCGCAGCCTGAGAAAAGGAAAAGGTGTATTACAAAAAGGGCCGCCCAGAAAATATGTCCGCCTTTAGAAACCGTCATCTCCCTCAGCCCCTTTTCTTTCTATTGTAGACCAGCTCCAAATAATTGAACAGAGCCATCATAATACCCACACAAAAGAACCCCGCCGCAGGGAGAACAAAGAAAAGAAGGGGGCGAAACCCCAGAATATCATAACCAAAAAGGGTCCCCATTCCCAGTAACTCCCTGACAAAGCCCAGGCTCATCATCCCGAACATAAAACCCAGTCCCATGCCTATGCCGTCCCAAAAGGAGGCGGTGACCGTATTCTTGCACGCAAAGGTTTCCAGGCGCATGGTGATAATGGCAAAGGCCACAATCAGTTTTACAAATATCCCCATTTCATTGTAGGCCGCAGGCACATAAGCCGCCAAAACCAAGTCAATCACGGTCACCCAGGTGGCGATGGTCAGTGTGTACGTGGGAATCCGGATGCGGGGATGAATGTAATTCTTGATAGCCGCTATAGTACAGCTCGAAAACACTTGTACAAAAAGAACTGCAATCCCCAGGAGAAGGCCGTTCATTACAGTCGTGCTGATCCCCACCGCAGGACACATGGAAAGGGCCAAACGAAAAATGGGGTTTTCATTTAATATGCCGTTAACAAACAGCTGAGAATTGGTTTTTGTGGTGGCTGGCAATCTCTCCCTCCTGCGCTAAATGACCGAAGGAATGTTCTCATCTGAAATGACGCCATCCAATATCTTTAGGCGATAAGCGAACTTTTTCACGGCGTTTTTTACCCCTCCAGTCACCGCCCGGCTGGAGATGGTTGCCCCTGTGAGGGCATAGATGTCATGGTCCTTGTATTTACTCCTGATTTCCCTGACCGCTTCCTCTGAAATCCCGCCCTTCTTTTCAAGGGAGCGCCGGTATTCTTCGGGCAAGGGCTCCTTGACCACCTCGAGTTCCTTGACCTTTTCAAAAGATTTGCCCTTGAATTGGTTCTTGAAATAGGGTTGTTCAATCTCACCGCCGAGTCCCGGGTCCTCCTCATGCTCCATAATCTCCAGCCCAAGGATCTCGAACGAGGGATCCAGGGCCAACATTACCTCAATGAATGTTTTAAACCCCGGAAATTCCTCGGGAAGGAGATAGGCGATGCGCCTGTCCCCCCGCTTGGCAATGATCGTGGAATCCGCATAGCTGAAATCCACCTGGGACTCAAGCGCCGCCTGCAAGGCCTTTTTCCTCTCCGGGGCCTCCAGGGCCTCTTGAGGAGATATGTCTAGGTGAACCGTCTTTACAAAATTGCCTTTCAGGTCAATCACCACCAGTTCATATCTCAGCTCATTGTCCTGGCGCACGGGGACCATATAGGCCATATTCTTGCGGTCTCCCTCCTCAAGAATATAACGGTAAACCCTGTAGAACTTCAGGTCTGAAGGCGCTGGCTTGTGGGCGGTTCCGTACCCGAGCACATCCAGCATGGTATCCTCCACTTCCATACGCTCGTTTTGCTTCTTGGCCTTGTCCGTAATCGCAAATACGGTGCCCATGACAAAGGCCGCGATTAAACAGGAAATGGTCAGGCCAAGCGTGATCCGGATGATCTCCTTCATTTTTCGACACCTTTTGGTGGAGCAAAACGCTTCGGCTTAAACAAACCCTCCAGAGCAGGTGTAAGGGGGTTCATCAACAGGATGGCGTAACAGACCCCCTCGGGATAGCCTCCTTTCAAACGAATCAGCACGGTAAGAGCCCCGATGCCCGCCCCAAAGATCAACTTTCCCGGTACCTGGCTGGGAGAGGTTACATAATCCGTGGCCATAAAGAAGGCCCCGAGAATGACACCGCCGGAAAGGACCGCCAAGAGCGGATTGCCTGAGAACCATTCCTCCCCGCCGAAAACCCATGTAAAAAAGGCCACGGAAACGATCACCGAAACAGGGATGTGCCAGGTAATATATCTTTTATAAAGGAGATAGACCCCGCCAATCAGGAGCAGGAGTGCAGAGGTTTCACCAATACACCCGGGCCTCCAGCCGATAAAGAAATCACGGTAGATCACGGAGAGGGATCCAAACTTTTCAATAACGGCCCCGATCCCGTAATGTTTCAATACGTAAAGGGGCGTGGCCGTGGAGACCGCATCCACGCCGCTGCCCATATAACGAAACAGGGAAACCTCGCGAAGGGGAGTGAGCCACGTCGAGGTCATGGCCACCGGAAAGGTCGCCACCATAAAGGCCCGACCGATCAAGGCGGGATTGAATATGTTGAAACCAATGCCTCCCAAGAGATGCTTGGCCACATAAATGGACATGACGGCGCCCAATATGGGCATCCAGTACGGGATCCCGGGGGGGATAATGTAGGCCAGCAACATGCCTGTAATCACGGCACTGCCGTCTTTGATGGTCACGGGGCGGCGGAGGAGTTTCTGGGAAACGGCCTCGGCGGCCACACAGCTGCCCACACTGATCAGGGTGATGATCAGGGTTTGAAAGCCGAAAATGAAGATGGACAAAATAAGGGGTGGCACCAGACAGGCCACCACCGTCCACATAATTCTCTCCACCGATTCCCCACTCTTGACATGGGGGGAAACGGAAACCGTCCACAAAGAAGAACTCCTTAAAAATTCCGGGCTATCCTGCACGCGATCTTCGATGACAAGCCCTCCTTTTACTTTCTGGCCTTCATCTTGGCGAGACGAATAAACTGGACCAAGGGCCGCTTGGCCGGACAAACAAAGGCACAACAGCCGCATTCAAAGCACTCGAATACACCAAACTGGGAGGTTTCCTCACCGCGCCCCGCTTCTACATAGATCCCGATCTCGTTCGGAGACAGACCCATGGGGCAGGCATCCAAACACCATCCACATCGAATACACTGGCCATAAGGCCGCGTATCTGTTTCTCTCCCGGTCAGAAAAAGCACCCCCGACGTGATCTTGGTGACAGGCATATCCATGGTAGGAACGGCAAAACCCATCATGGGGCCTCCAATCACCACCTTTTCCAAATCAGGGTGGGTCCCTCCGAGAAAGGAAACAATATCCCTTAACCGGGTCCCGATCCTTACCTGTAAATTGGCGGGCCGATTAATGCCCTGACCGGATACGGTGATCACCTTCTCATAGAGGGGCTTTTCTGAGACCACGGCCTCATAAATCGCCCGGGTGGTCCCTACATTCTGGACAATGACGCCCACATCAAAGGGGAGGCCAAAGCCGGGTACCTTCCGGCCTGTTATACTTTCTATGAGCTGCTTTTCAGAGCCCTGGGGATATTTGATCTTCAGGGGATCGATAAAGATTCGAAAGCCATTGGAGGTGTTTTGCTGCGAGATCTTCTTGAGGGTTTCAATGGCATCGGGTTTATTCGCTTCAATGCCGATGTGGCACTCCTCAATGCCGAGGATGCGTAATATAATCTTGGCCCCCTCAATAACATCCTCACCGTGCTCCACCATGAGGCGGTGATCCGTGGTCAGGTAAGGCTCACACTCGGCGCCATTAATAATTAGGGTGTCTACATTGGCTTCGGGAGGAGGGGAAAGCTTAACATGGGTCGGGAAACCGGCCCCCCCAATGCCTACAATGCCGGCCGTTTTGATCCTCCCGAGCAACTCATCCCTGGAGAGTTCCTTCCAGTCAGCAGGATTATAGACCCGGGCTTTTGCTTCAGGATCCCGCTCAATCAATACAGAGGGCGCACTCACCAGCACGGGATGGGCCGACTTCCCAATACTCTTCACCGTGCCGCTGACACTGGCGTGCACGCTCGCACCAAGACCGGCTTCCACCACACCGATCACGTCCCCTTCGAGCACCTGGGCTTTCTTTTTTACCACAGGCTCACAGGGCGCACCAAAGTGCTGGCTCAGCAAGATCTCCACTTCATTAGGAAGAGGCATTTCGTCAATCTGTAAGTGTTGGGTGTGTTCCTTACACGCATCAGGATGAATGCCCCCCTTTAAGAATGTGAGTAATCCTTCAGACATGGCTTCCTTTTGGCCGAGATATTGTAAAATTGTTAGTATCAAAAGCCCAAAAAAATTTGTCAAGATTTTTTTACTGAGCGGCCCAACCCCTTAAAGACGCCAACAAGGAATAGCAATCCCTATTAAGGGTTTTTTAATATATATCGATTTCTCCTTTGAATTTTGTGCAATTCGTGTTATGCATATAAGCCAATCTCTTTGTTGCTTTGTTAATTAAATCCATAAGTTAACCCCGTTGTTGCATAAAAGGCGCTTAGGGATTCGGCATTTCGCCTTCTATGACTTCAAATGCCGCTTTTAACGCTTTAAATCTGGAATTCACCAATAGTGATATCCAGACCCTGGATATAAAATGACATAACTTTCTGTTTTTACTGCAGTTATATGTCTAGGAGCTTGATGCGTTTGCAACAACGGGGTTAATATGCAACAAAAGGGAGCTTTTCTACTGAAAGCTCCCACCAACAGAAGACATAAAGCCCGGTGTAGGCTTTTAATGGGTCTTCATTGTGTGGGGCAGAGGGAAGAGCGTGGTTTGACGCCAGGGGTCGGGACAAATAATTCTTGACAAGGGAAGGGGTTCGCTTTATAAGTCCATTGTGATTTTTTTCACGTAGAAAACCGAACTATGCTTCCTACAAAGTCCCAGCAGGGAGCATTCCCACAAATAGTGGGGGAGGTAATCTCCCCTTTCCTCAAGGCCCCCCTGGAGGCGGTATTTTTTCAAGAGGCTATGCCGGTCCCGGAGTGCAAATCTAACCCACTGGCTTGACATTAAAAAAGAAAGGGGATCTCGCACCCATTAAGGAGTCTATCATGAAAGCGGAAAAAGCCAAAAGCGTTCACGGTGCCGTGATGGTCATCGGCGGAGGGATCGCTGGAATCCAGGCGGCACTGGATTTGGCGGACTCAGGCTTCCTCGTGCACATGGTGGAGAAATCTTCCGCCATTGGCGGTGTCATGAGCGCACTGGACAAGACCTTCCCCACCAATGACTGCGCCATGTGAATCCTCTCGCCCAAACTGGTCGAGGTCGGCCGGCATCTCAACATCAACCTCATTACCTTGGCTGATGTGGAGTCTATTGAAGGGGAGGCAGGGCATTTTGAGGTTACGGTCCGTGAAAGACCCCGTTATGTGGACATGGACAAATGTATTGCCTGCGGTGTATGTGCATCCAAATGCCCTCGCAAGGTAGATGACCTTTACAACGAAGGTCTGTCTAAGCGCAAGGCCGCTTATGTGCAGTATGCCCAGGCCGTACCCCTCAAATATGTGATCGATGCGGACAACTGTATCTATTTTGAAAAGGGCAAATGTCGGGCCTGTGAAAAGTTTTGTCCCGCCGGCGCCGTTGATTTTAATCAAAAGGAGAAGATTCACAAGATTGAAGTGGGTTCGGTTATTTTTTCTCCGGGCTTCCAATCCTTTGATCCACAAATCTATGATGTGTACGGATATGGAACGCTTCCCAATGTGGTGACCAGTATGGAGCTCGAGAGGATTTTGAGCGCTTCCGGACCCTTTCAGGGGCACTTGGTACGCCCCTCTGACGGAGAGACCCCCAAAAAGATAGGATGGCTTCAATGTGTAGGCTCCCGCGACTCCCACCCCGGTTCCCACGGCTATTGTTCCGGTGTCTGTTGCATGTATGCGATCAAAGAGGCGCTTATCGCCAAAGAACATGGCGGGGAAGATCTTGATACGGCTATCTTTTACATGGACATGAGGACCCATGGGAAGGACTTTGATCGCTATTATGAGCGCGCAAAAGATGAATACGGTGTCCGTTTCATCAGGTCCCGGGTCCATACCGTTGATCCTGAGCCGGGATCAGGGGACATGAGAGTAAGCTATATAGATGATGACGGGGAGATGCACAACGAGGTTTTCAACCTGATCGTCCTCTCTACAGGGCTGGAGGTATCCCAAGAGGTTCGGGAAACAGCAGAAAAACTGGGAATTGAACTGGACAGCGATGGATTTGCACAGACAAGCTGCTTTTCCCCGGTGGCCTCATCACGCCCGGGTATCTTTGTGTGCGGGGCCTTTGGAAGCCCGAAGGATATTCCCCAATCGGTCATGGAGGCATCGGCTGCATCCTCGGCCTCGGAGGCCTTACTGGCACCCTCACGTAATACCATGACCCGGGTGAAGACCTATCCCCCTGAAGAGCCTGTTGAACAAGAGGAACCGAAGATCGGGGTTTTTGTCTGTCATTGTGGCATCAATATCGGTGGTGTCGTAGATGTGCCGGCCGTTAGGGATTATGCGGAGAGGCTTCCCCATGTGGCCTATGTATCTGATAATCTGTTTACCTGCAGTGAGGATACACAGGGGATTATCCGAGATGCCATTAAAGAGAACGGGCTTAACCGTGTGGTCGTGGCGGCCTGCACCCCTCGCACCCATGAACCCCTTTTTCAGGAAACCATCAGGGAAGCCGGTCTGAATCCATATCTGTTTGAATTCGCCAACATCAGGGACCAGGATGCATGGGTCCATCAAAAATCGCCTGAAGAGGCTACTGAAAAGGCCAAGGACCTGGTCCGTATGGCTGTCTCCAAGGCCGCCTTTCTGGAACCCATTGGGCGTTTGAGCCTTGAGATAACTCAGAGGGCCTTGGTTATCGGAGGGGGGATCGCCGGCATGAATGCCGCCATGAATGTGGCGGACCAGGGATTTGAGACCTATTTGGTGGAGCGTTCCGATGTCCTGGGAGGGCAGCAAAACGGAGCGAGAAAGACCTGGAAAGGAGAAGATGTTAGGGCCTACCTCCAAGAACTCAAGGATAAGATTCAGAATCACCCCCTGATTGAACTCTTCTTGGGCGCGGAGATAAGCGAAATAGCCGGTTTTATTGGAAACTTTAAGACCACCGTCAGGACGGGGTCAACAGAGACTGAACTCGAGCACGGTGTGATCATTCTGGCTACAGGGGGAGAACCCTTTGAGCCTGATGAATACCTATATGGCAAAACGGACCGGGTCATGCGGTGGCATGACCTGGAAACATTCTTTGAAGGACACCCCCAAAGGCTCGAGGCATCAGAAGGGATCGCCTTTATCCAATGCGTGGGATCCCGTGAACCACAACGGCCCTACTGTTCAAAAGTTTGCTGTACCACCTCAATCCAGCAGGCCATTGATCTCAAGTTAAAGAAGCCGGATCTCAATGTGTATATCCTCTACAGGGATATCCGGACCTATGGCCAAAGGGAAGAACTTTATAGAAAGGCCAGAGAGCTGGGGATTATTTTTATTCGCTATAGTCTGGATGAAAAACCAGTGGTGGAGCAAGTGGAAGTGGAAGGAGAAGAAAAGCTCAAAATAAGCGTTAAAGACCATATTCTTAAACTCCCGGTGGTCCTCACCGTAGATTATTTGAATCTTGCTACAGCCATCGTTCCCCGCGTCCAGAAAGAGTTGGCAAAGATGTTGAAGGCGCCTTTGAGTGAGGACGGGTTCTTCATCGAGGCTCACGCAAAGTTGAGGCCTGTGGATTTTGCCACCGATGGGGTTTTTGTCTGCGGATTGGCCCATTATCCCAAGCCCATTGAGGAGTCCATAGCGCAGGCCCAGGCTGCAGCGGCCCGGGCTGCGAGCGTGCTGGTCAAAGAGAGCGTAGAGGTCGAACCCATCGTCTCGGAGGTGAACCAGGAGAAATGCATCGGCTGCGGCCTGTGTGAGAGCTCCTGCCCCTTTGGCGCCATCAGGCTGGTGAAAGTAACAGGCCAGGGGTACAAGGCAGAGAATATATCGGCCCTGTGTAAAGGGTGTGGGATTTGTGCCGCCGCATGTCCCCAAAAGGCTATAGACATGAAACATTTTAGAGATCGTCAGATAGTGGCAGCCATTGAAGCAGGCGGGCTAAAGGGCTGAAAAACCTTTATGTGAATGAGGAGATTGGGGCATGAGCGACGTTTTTGAACCGAAAATCCTGGCGTTTCTCTGTAACTGGTGCGCCTATGCCGGTGCTGATCTGGCTGGAGTGTCCCGGTTCCAGTACCCTCCGACCATCCGGGCCATTCGGGTGATGTGTTCCGGCCGGGTCGATCCCCTTTACGTGGTTAAGGGATTAAAGAGCGGCTTCGACAGCGTCTTTGTGTCGGGGTGACATTATGGAGAATGCCATTACCTGGACGGTAATGTTTACGCAGAGAAGAGAATGCAGGTGGTGGAAGACCTGCTGGAGATCGCCGGTATCGGAAGGGACCGCATGCAGCTGCGCTGGGTGAGTGCTGCCGAAGGTCAGCTGTTTGCAGAATACGTGAGCCAAATAACGGAACTGACCCGGGATCTAGGCCCTTTTGACCTTGAAAGGCACCGGGGAGCCCTGGAGGCCATTGAACTGGCCCTCGGCTCACCGAGGATGCGTTGGCTGACCGGCTGTGCCAAGGAGCTTATTGAGAAGGGAAACGTGTATAATGAAAAGATAGGGGAGGAGGACTACAGGACGCTACTCCACAGGGCCGGCGTGGAGGAGTTTGAGAAAGCGATCATTGCCCAAGCCATAAAGCCAGGGCCCAAATCGGTCAAGGAAATTTCAGAAAAAACTGAATTACCCATATACACCGTGTCGTTACGTTTGAATGAACTGGAAAGGCACGGGCAAGCGGAATTGAGCGATTATGAAGGAAGTACGCCCAAGTTCATCGGTGTAGGCGCCTAGTTTTTTGGTCGAGCCCCTGTTTGGGCGAAAGGACGCGAGGGTTTACCATGCCAAAGAAGAAAGCAAAGGAGAAGGTTGGGAGCGTCATGGTGGTTGGGGCCGGTATTGCCGGCATGCAGGCGGCCCTGGACCTGGCAAATGCAGGGTATTTTGTGCACCTTGTTGATCGCTCTCCAAGTATTGGGGGCATTATGGCCCAGTTGGATAAGACCTTTCCCACCAATGACTGTGCCATGTGAATTCTTTCCCCTAAACTGGTCGAGGTCGGCCGGCATCTCAATATCAACATCATTACCAACTCTGAAGTGGAATCTCTGGAAGGGGAGCCCGGTAATTTTCGCGCCACCCTGAAGAGTGAACCCCGTTACATTGATCCGGAAAGATGTACAGGATGTGGACAGTGTGGACAGGCTTGCCCGGTAAATGGGATTAACGAATACGACTGCGGGCTGGATTTAAAGGCCGCTACATCCATACAATATGCGCAAGCAATACCGCTTGCTTACACCATTGACAGGGATCTGTGTATAGGGTGTGGTCTGTGTGAAAAGGTCTGTCTCGCAGAAGCTGTGAGGTATGACGACCAGCCCAAGACAGAGGAGATCGAAATCGGGACCGTCATTTTGGCGGTAGGCAACGAGGTCTTCGATCCGAGTCATTTGGACACCTTGGGTTACGGGCAATCGCCCAATGTGGTCACCAGTATGGAGTTTGAGCGAATCCTAAGTGCCTCCGGGCCCTATATGGGGCATTTGATGAGGCCCTATGACCGGGAGGAACCCAAGAAAATTGCATGGCTTCAGTGTGTGGGTTCTCGGGATACCCAGAAGAACAGCCACCCTTACTGTTCTGCGGTTTGCTGCATGTATGCCATCAAGGAGGCCGTTATCGCCATGGAGCATGCCCACGGCGAAGTTGAGGCCTCTGTCTTCTATATGGATATGCGAACCTATGGAAAGGATTTCGAGGATTATTACAACAGGGCCAGAGATGAGCATGGCGTGCGGTTCATCAGGTCCCGGGTTCATACCGTGGATCCCGTGGAAAATGGGGATCTCCGGATCCGTTATACGGATGAGAAGGGGGAACTCAAAGAGGAGTTTTTCAATCTTGTTGTCCTGTCAGTGGGATTTCAAGTAGGGCAGGATACCATAGAGCTGGGCAAGCGTCTGGGTATCGAGCTGAACCAATATGATTTTGCCAAGACCGGAAGTTTTATGCCTGTGGCCGCCAGCAGGCCGGGCGTTTTTGTCTGTGGTGCCATCCAAGGTCCAAAAGATATCCCCCAGTCGGTGGTGGAATCCTCTGCAGCGGCTGCGGCCTCAAGCGTGCTTTTATCCGAGAGCCGGTGGACGCGTACTAAAACCAAGGAATTGCCGGAACAGAAAAATGTGGTGGGAGAACCGCCAAGGATCGGCGTTTTTGTTTGCCAATGCGGAATTAATATCTCCGGGGTAGTAAATGTTCCCGAGGTTAGGGACTATGCAAAGACCCTTCCCTATGTGACGTATGTGGAGGATAACATGTATACCTGTTCCCAGGACACCCAGGTCAAGATGGCCGAAGTGATCAAGGAACAGGGAATCAACCGGGTGGTGGTGGCGGCGTGTACTCCCAAGACACATGAACCTCTTTTCCAGGAAACCCTGGAAAACGCCGGCATCAACAAATACCTTTTTGAAATGACCAATATCCGGAACCAGGATTCGTGGGTCCATCCAGGTGAGCCTGAAACAGCCACGGAAAAGGCCAAAGACCTTGTTCGTATGGCTGTGGCCAAAGCTGGCCTGCTGGAGCCTTTGCTGGATACAGAGCTGGAACTCAACCCTGCTACACTGGTTGTAGGCGGAGGCGTGGCCGGCATGGTCTGTGCGAAGAATCTGGCGGATCAAGGATATGATGTGCATCTGGTCGAGCGCTCCCAAAGCCTGGGCGGGCAGGCCCGCTATCTTTACAAGACATGGAAAGGGGAAGACATCCAAACGTATGTGAGCGGATTGATCAAAGATGTGGAGAAGGATCCGCGAATTCAGACGTATCTCTCTACGGAAGTAGATGAGGTGGAAGGTTTTGTGGGTAATTTCAAGTCGGTGCTCAAGTCAAAGGACGGAGATATGAAGTCCGTGGAACATGGCATTGCCGTTATCGCCACGGGAGCGGATGAATTTAAGCCGACCGAATACCTTTATGGAGAAGACGCCCGCGTGCTTACTCACCTGGAACTTGATGCGCGCTTCATGCGGGATGATGCCTCCTTGAAGGAGTTTGCTTCCGCGGCCTTTATCCAATGCGTGGGGTCCAGGGAGCCGGATCGGCCCTATTGCAGCCGCGTGTGTTGCACCCATACCGTTGAGAGCGCCCTTGAACTCAAGAGGCGTAATCCAGATATGAGTGTATACGTCCTGTATCGGGATATGCGGACCTACGGGGAAAGGGAAGAGCTTTTTACCAGGGCGCGGAGACAGGGGGTTATATTTTTCCGATATGAGTTCGAGAACAAGCCCAAGGTCAAGGCGGCAGAGGACGCCTTGGAGATCACGGTGACAGATAAAATACTAGACAGACCCATAACGATTCGAGCAGATCTGCTCACTTTGGCAACGGCCATTGTTCCGCCCAAGGATGACAGGCTGGCTACTTTTTTCAAAGTTCCCGTAAATGCGGAGGGGTTCTTTATTGAGGCCCACGCCAAATTGAGGCCCGTGGACTTTGCCACGGAGGGTGTTTTCCTTTGCGGTTTAAGCCACTATCCCAAGTCTTTGGATGAAAGCATTGCCCAGGCCTTAGCGGCGGCGTCTCGAGCGACGGGGCTGATCGCCACGGGAAAAGTCCTTGCAAGCGGGACCGTTGCAGAGGTGAACCCTTCCTTCTGTAGCAGTTGTGGGGTGTGTATCGAAATATGCCCTTTCGGTGCCCCCTCATTTGCCCAAGAGGGGCACTTTTCAGGTAAGGCCCAAATCAATCCTGTACTGTGCAAAGGCTGCGGCTTATGCGTCGCGTCTTGTCGCTCTGGGGCCCTGAATCTGAAAGGCTTTGGCGAGGAGCAGATTATGGCCATGATTAATGAAATGTAAAGGCGCGGGAATCATTTAGGGATTATGAAAGGATCATAGGAGCTTGAGGATGGAAGATTGGCAGCCGAAGATTACGAGTTTTTTATGCAACTGGTGCAGTTACGGGGCGGCTGACTTGGCCGGTGTAAGCCGATTTCAGTATCCCAGCCATTTTAGGATCATTCGTGTTCCTTGCTCTGCCAGGGTAAGCCCCAAGTTTATCCTGGCCGCCTTCAGGCATGGGTCGGACGGCGTATGGGTATCCGGGTGACACCCCGGGGACTGCCATTACCTGGAAGGTAATTTCTATGCAAGGAGAAAATTCGCTTTCTTGAAAGGGCTTTTGGAACACATTGGAATCGAGCCTGGGAGGCTCCATTTCTCATGGATTTCTTCGGCCGAGGCGACCAAATTTGTGGAGGTGGCCAGGGAAGTGTCCAAGGAGGTCAAGGCCCTGGGGCCTGCCAAATACTTGATCAAAGCGAGGGCTGAGGTGGTGTAATGCAGGAGTACACGGAGAAACTCCGGGAGAGGGCGAGAAGCCTCCTGGAAGAGGGTAAGGTGGACGCTTTTGTGGGATACAGGAAGGGGTCGGTTCCCATGATGAACGCCCCTGTGTTGATATCTGAACCGGCCCAGGCGGAGATCCTTCACTGGGACAGCAACTGCGCGCTCAACCTGTGTAACTACTTGACCAAAAGGAAGGAAAAGCTGGGTGTTGTGGTCAACGGATGCAATTCCCGTAACGTGGTGACCCATATCATAGAAAACCAGGTGACACGAGACCAGCTTTACCTGGTGGGGATCCCCTGCACGGGCATGATCGACCACCGGGCTGTACAGCGCGCGGTGGGGCACAGGGAAATACTGGAGTTTGAAGAAGAGGGGGAGCGATTTACGGTAAGGGGAGACGGTTTTGAGGAGCGCTTTGAGAAAAGGGATTTTCTGCAATCCAACTGCAGCGTGTGCATTCATCCGAACCCCGTGATCTATGATGAACTGCTTGGGGAGCCGGTGCCGGAACCGGAGGGGGTTCAAAAATACAAAGATGTTGAAAAGATTGAGGGCATGGATCCGGAAAAAAGGTGGGGCTTTTTTACCCGTACCATTTCGCGGTGCATCCGCTGCTATGCATGCCGCAACGCCTGCCCTTTATGCTATTGCCCCACCTGTTTTGTGGATGAGTCCAACCCCCAGTGGGTGGGTAAGAGTATCGATCCGACCGATACCATGACCTTTCACATCTTGAGGGCCTATCATTGTGCGGGACGGTGCACGGACTGCGGGGCCTGTGAGAGGGCCTGCCCCGTGGGTATTCCGGTAAGGCAGTTCACCAAAAAGCTGAACAAGGACGCGGAGGCCCTGTTTTCATGGGAGGCCGGCCTGAGCCTGGATCAAAGGCCGCCCCTGGATGTATACCGGCCCGATGATTACAATGATTTCATTAAGTAATCCCACTTGTGGGCTCCTATGGCAGGGGGCTCAGATGACGGTCTTTTTAATGACGGCCGTTGCTTCCAGACCCCGGAGCGACGGATCAGCGGTTTTATAAGGGTAGATTCCATGACACAGAAGCTATTTAAAAAAGAAGAGTGGGGAAAGGCCTTGGAGGGACTTCAGGACGCTTACAAGATCTTTGTGCCCGTAAAGGATGGGGATTTTTATGCCTTTAAGGCCCTGGATGAGGGGAAAAGGCCTGACTTTGCCTATTCCAATACCCGCCTTTCCCCCAAAGGCCTTGTGTATCCCCAATCTGAGCGGATGTTTGAATATAACCTCAAGGAGGAAGATCCAGACTGTAATATCTTGAAGGAGTCTTCCAAGGACTATACTCCGCAGGCCATTGTGGGGCTCCGACCCTGCGACGCCCACGCCTTTCAGATTGTAAAGGTCAATTTTGACAACCCTGAATACAGGGACCCGTGGTGGGTCCGGCGGTTTGAATCCACCACCCTGGTGGGGCTTGGGTGCAATTCTCCTCGAAACACCTGTTTTTGCAGCTCTGTGGGGGGAGGGCCTTTTAGTGAAAAGGGGTTGGATGTCCTCCTCTATGATCTGGGAGAGGGTTTTCTTGCCAGGGCCCTCACAGAAAAGGGGGAGCTTTTTCTGGAAAAGGCGGAAGGGGGCAAAGAGGCCGACCAAGCCGCCTTGAAAGAGGCGGAGTCCCTGGCCGAAGAGGCCCAAGGCCGTGTAAACGGAAACGTTCCCACAGAGAAGCTCAAGGGCAAGGAGATCAATACCCTTTTTGAGGCGCCTTTTTGGGAGGATGTGGCCTTTGGGTGTATCAACTGCGGGACCTGTACCTACCTCTGTCCGACCTGCTGGTGCTTTGATATCCAGGATGAAGTCCTGGGTAAAGAGGGGGATCGGATACGTAACTGGGACGCCTGCATGTTTCCCCTCTTCACGCTTCACGGCTCAGGGCATAATCCAAGGGAAGACAAGGTGGCACGGGTCCGCCAGCGTTTTATGCACAAGCTCAAATACTATGTGGACAGGTACCAGGATGGTGTCCAGTGTTCAGGCTGTGGCCGATGTGTACGCTTCTGCCCGGTCAATATCGATATCCGAGATGTGGCAAGGATGATGAATGACTATTAATCACGCATGGGGCGGGGCGAGGATCTTGCAGGTCTTTGCGCCTTGCCTGATGTAGGGGGGTGTTTCATTGGAAAATCCGTATTTACCCTATCCGGTTCGCATAGAAGAGATCATTACAGAAACGGACGACAGGAATCTGAAGACCTTCAAATTTGTGTTCTTAGATCCTGAGAATGAGAATAAATTCGCTTACATTCCCGGCCAGTTCGCAGAACTTTCGGTTCCGGGAAAGGGGGAGATCCCTATCGGGATTGCTTCCTCTCCCACGGAAAAGGGATTTGTGAGCTTCACCGTGAACAAAGTAGGGCTTGTGACCACCCATCTCCACAACATGAAAGAGGGGGAAGTCATGGGAATCCGGGGGCCCTTGGGGAACTGGTATCCCTGGGAGGAGATGGAGGGGAGGAATGTGGTCATCATTGGCGGAGGTTTTGCTTTTACCACCCTGCGTTCAAGTATCGTGTACATGCTCGACCCTGAGAAGCGGAACAAGTTTAAACACATCACCGTCGTTTACGGCGCCAGGACTCCGGGAATGCTTCTCTACCGGGATGAGTTGGCTGCATGGGAGCAACGGGACGACATTGAAATGCACATTACAGTGGACGGCACCGAGGACCCGAGCTGGAAATACAATGTCGGCTTTGTCCCCACCATTACCGAAGAGAAGATCACCAGTTATGATGACGCGGTAGCGATTGTGTGCGGCCCTCCGGTCATGATCAGGTTCACCCAACCTGTCTTGGAAAAGATTGGTTTCCCTCCCGAGAGGATTATCCTCAGCCTGGAGATGCGGATGAAATGCGGTATCGGAATTTGCGGCCGTTGTAACATTGGGGAAAAATATGTCTGCAAAGACGGACCGGTCTTCTCCCTGGCCCAGCTCAAAGAGATGCCCCCTGAATACTAGCGGGTTGTTGAGCAGAAACGTTGAAAAGGGGGCTTTTCAGCCTTGAAATTCTGATCCTGGGCGGGCGTTTTGATGCTCCCCGAGAATCTCTCGGGCCTGAAGAACGTCCTTGGAAATCTGGTCTGACAACGCCTTGGCAGACTTGAAAGTCTTCTCGTCTCTGATCCTCTTGATGAAATTGAGCCGAAGGGTTTTCCCAAGAAGATCTCCGGAAAAATCCAAAAAATGGGTTTCCACGGATAAGGGGCCTTCCCCGAAGGTGGGGTTGTGTCCGATATTGGTCAGTGCATTATAGGTCTGCTCGTTTACAATGGCCTTCACCGCATAGACACCCTCTTTAGGCACCAGTTCATCAATGACTTCCAGGTTGGCTGTGGCAAAACCGAGTAATCTCCCCCCCCTGTTTTTCCCTTTCACCACGGTTCCGGCTATTTGGTAGTCTCTTCCCAGAAGTTTTTTGGCCTTGGAGAGATTCCCCTGCTGGACCAGGTGCCGGATAGAGGTGCTGGAGACGAGCATGTCTTCATAATGGACGGGCGGGACCACATGGACTTTGTAGCCCAGCCTCTCCCCCATCTCTTTGAGGAGGGCGATATCTCCCTCCCGTTTATTCCCAAAGCTATAATCATAGCCCACGACGATCTCCTTGATCCCGATTTTCCCAACCAGGATATCCTGGACAAAGTCCTGGGCCGAGATGGCAGCGAATTCCCTGGTAAAGGGAATGCAGAAAATAATATCAATCCCCGCCCCTTTTATGAGTGCCAATTTCTGCTCGGTAGGGGTGATGAGAGGAGGGCCGTTACCGGGCATCATCACCTTTGTGGGGTGAGGTTCAAAGGTCATGACCACCGAGTAACCTTTGATGGCCCCGGCCCTTTCCTTCAGTCTATCAAAAAGGGCCAGGTGGCCCCTGTGGACGCCGTCGAAGTTGCCGATGGTTAGAACGGCATTGCCTAATGGTTTCTCAAGTGTGTCTAGGTCCTGTATAACGGTCATAAGTGAATCAACGCCTTGGCCCGGGATGAAACATGATGAACATGGCCCATTCATGTGTTTTCAAATTAATACAAAGCCCGGAGGTTCAAGCCCCTTTTCTAAGGCCGGAACACCTTCCAGGGCCGGGAATTTTGACAAAATTATTGACAAGACTTGTGGAGGAATATAATCTTTCGGGATAAATATATCAACCCCATTTCCGTGCCGAAGTGGCGGAATTGGTAGACGCGCTAGGTTCAGGGTCTAGTAGGCGTAGGCCTGTGCGGGTTCGAGTCCCGCCTTCGGCACCACAAGGATTGAAAGGGGTTAGCCGGGGATCCGGCTAGCCCCTTTTTGAACCGGCACATTTCAGAATTTCTCGACCTTTCCCGAACCCGCGGCCTCTGAATCGGGCCGATTCTACATGTGGGAGACCCAGGTTTTTTGCCCCGGGCCCCTCAGTAGAAGGAGAAGTTTTAGAGTTTTGGCCATGAATAAGAAAGAACTCCTTGACATCCTCAAAAAGGTCCTGGAAACGGATACGGAACTCGATTTCTTGCTTCAATTAAACGACAAGGATCTGGCTACCCTGGTTGCCTGTGTCAGAAGCAGGGTGGACCAGGCCTGAGCGGACGGACCACAAACTTCGTCACTTCCATACATCCTCCGTGTTCAAGTCACGGGCCATCTTCTCTCCCCCTTTTTCGTGCATGGCGATCCAATCTTGGACCCTTTTCTCACCGTAAATGTCCTTCCATCCCTTCAGGATGGTTTCCACGGGGATATCCGAGTATGTGCCGAGATATTCAATGTATTCCATGAATTGTCGCTTTTCCAGGTTGTAGGGCTGGAACAGGGAGTCCTCACGGCCGTTGAATTCAAGAGGGGCAACGCGGTGCCTTTCGCAGAGCTCCCGGTTGAAGGCCGGTGTGGCCTTGACCCACCGACCCTGGATATGGAATTCGGTAAATCCGTGAAAGGCGAAGATGTCTGTCCCCAAAAACTCAATAAGCTGTCTCGTGGCCAGGTGATTGCGTACATGGGCGAAGCCCACCCGGGAAGGAATCCCGCACGCCCTGCCCAGGGCGCAAAGCAGTGAGGCCTTGCAGACGCAGTAGCCGCGACCGCTCTTCAAGATATTACTGGCCCGGTAATGTTCAGGAAGGTAAAAGGGATAGTATGGGTCGTACCATATGCCGTCCCGCACCGCGTAATAGAGGCTGACTGCCCGCACTTCGGGGTCCTTTCTATCCCCTACGGTGGTGGCGGCGAATTCCATGACATCCTTTTGGTCGCTATCGATGATGGCGGTGGGGGAGAGGTAGTTGCTGTCCACTGAAGGCCTCCCGGAGATAAATAACCCTTAGGCGGTTGGAAAGACAGGGAAAACCCGGTCCAGACCGCCGGGGTGTGACCGAGCTTTTTTCTTGACATGTAGTTACTTTGTAGCTAAAATGTAGTTAAAATATGTGTCTTAAAGCCCAGTTGTTGATTCCTTAATATATTTTAGAATCAATGAGTTAATCTTACCATCAATCCCCTTTCAAGCTGGAAGCTTATCAAAATGGCCGGGGAAAAAAAATCAAAAAATGGGCAGCTCCAGACCGACGGAAATGAGCGGGGAAAGGTCAAATTCGAGGTTTATGGAGAGGAGATGGTTGAAAAGGTCGTGAAGCTGAGCGGCAACAGCGGGCGGGTCTATCTTCCTCCGGACTGGGTCGGATGTCTGGTCAAGATCATCAGGATCGATTAGCAATCCTTTTTGAGTAAGATGAATAACTTTGGTGAAAATTTGACGATTCGAAGGATTAAACCTGAAGACAGTGGGGCATTAAGACGTATTCAATCCGCTATTACCAAGTCGCCCGCCAAGATCGACTTTGAGCAGATCATAGAAGAACAGGTCCGAAAAAACGAAAATGCCAGTTTTGTGGCCGAGATCGACGGTGAAGTGGCAGGGTACATGATCAGTTATATCATCTATGGCAGCTTCGGCCTGGAGAAGAGTGCGTGGATCGTGACCCTGGGCGTAGATCCCAAATTCATGGGCCAAGGTATAGGAAAAAGACTGGCAGAAGAGATATTTCGATTTTACCGGGAAAGGGGCATTCAACATATCTTCACTTCCGTGTCCTGGGACTCGGTGGATCTCTTGTCGTTCTTCAAGACCCTGGGTTTTGATCGAAGTAATTTTATCAATCTCATGAAGGACCTGGACCACTAAGGCGCTCTGACGTGGCGGGGTACTCCCGAACCCTTCCCCGGATTCCTCAAATGCCATCCCCTCCCCGAGCCCCCTCTGCTCCTCTCCTGAAGTGCCCTGAAGGGAACCCACATTTTCCTTGACACTTAGCTATGATATAGCTAAATTGTAATTACATTTTGCCAAGATTACGGTGAATTTTCATCTCCCGGGTTCATGTATCTGGTGTCCGGATGAATACGGTCGAAATGGACAGGCGGCGCGCCCTTTTTCCCATAACCAGGGGTGATCTGTTTGATTTCATTCTTAAAGGCCCCCTGGCTCCGGTCATTAAGGCCGTTTTAACCCGCCGACGCCGGTGAGCTTTTGTGGTGCTCGTGAGTTCAGGATATTTGGAAGGGGAAGAAAATGAGGTATGCAGAGACAGGGTATAATCTAGAAATTGATCTATCCAGGGGGAGTATTGAAAGGGTTGAAACTGACCCCCTGTTGACCGAACTTTATCTCGGCGGGCTGGGCACGAACGCCAAGATATTGTGGGACAGGGTGCCTCCGGAAGTTGAGCCCTTTTCTCCGGACAACCTGCTCATTTTCAGCGCCGGGCTTTTATGCGGGACCCCTGCTATCGGGTGTAACCGCACCATCGTCTCCACCTTTTCTCCGCAGACCTTGTTCATGGCTTTTTCAATGATGGGTGGCTTTTGGGCCCCGGAATTGAAATATGCCGGCTATGACAAAGTGATCTTTCGTGGCAAATCCCCTGATCTGGTCTATGTGTGGATCAACAATGACAAAGTGGAAATACGGGATGCATCCCATCTGCAGGGCAAAGGCGCGATTGAAACGGCTGAACTTATCCAAAAGGAGTTGAATGAGCCGAGAGCCCAGGTGGCGGCCATCGGCCTGGCCGGTGAAAACAGGGTCTATTTTGCTTCTATCGAGCAGGGCAGGTCCAGTGCCAGCCGATTGGGCATAGGCGCTGTGATGGGGGATAAAGGCTTAAAGGCGATTGCCGTCCGTGGGACAAAGGACATCAATGTAGCCCGGCCGGCTGAATTTATAAACCTCTGTAATGAAGTCCTGGAATATATCAAATGGCGTAATGAAAACCCCATTCCGGGAGTCATGCCCATCTTGGCGGGACTCGGGTCACCCCAAGAGATGAAGGTCCATGATGAGAAGTGGCACACCGAAAATTTTATGTGGGGAAACTCCCGTGTCCGCAGAAAAGACTTTTGGAACGAAGAAATCGCCAAGGATTGGATGGAGGCCATGCAAAGTATGCGGACCCGGTTGATCAGTTGTTTTAACTGTCCCATGAAATGCGGGGCGACCATTTCCCCCCCGGGACGCCCCACCTACATGATGAAATGTTTTTCAAAACTCACTTATACCATGGCCGCATACTCAGATCTGGAATTCGGTTTGGGTATCGCCCAAAGCGCTACCGAGTATGGGGTGGACGCCTTCTCAACGCCCCAAGTGATGGCCTTCGCCCTTGAGCTTTACGAGAACGGCATCTTAACGGATGATGATTTCCCCGGAATGCCCTCGGACAACGAGGGGAGATTCTACTGGCTCCTTGACAGGATTGTCCGCCGGGAGGGAATCGGCGATGTCCTGGCCAACGGCACCTATTGGGCGGCCAAACAGATTGGTAAAGGGGCGGAAGAATATGCCCATAATAACATTAAGAAGCACGAGCAACTCCCCCTCAAGCTGTCCATGCTGAATCCCATTTATTTCCTCATGTATTGTACCGGCGAGAAAATAAACATCACCCAGATCGAAGGGCAGTTCCCCCAGGCCC
>CAZNLL010000031.1:0-29481 GCA_964573885.1 uncultured Desulfobacteraceae bacterium
AGCCGGAGTTTGTGGCCCCCCTGGTGCTTTATCTCTGTTCCGAGCAATGTCCTGTAACCGGCATGGTCTTTAACGCCGGGATGGGCTACTTTAACCGGGCCGCCGTGGTCACCGGTTCAGGAACGGTCATCGGGGACGGCGCAAAGATCCCCACCCTGGAGGAGATTCACAAAGACTGGGACGTCATTAACGGCCTCACCGGGGCCCAGGAGTATGTAAATGCCACGGCCTCCCTGGCCCCTGTTCTGGAAGCTTTTAGGGGAGAGAAAGGGGAGAAAGAGGAGGGCGGGGGAAACTCAAGATCGAGGGGGACCTCATGAAATCCCAGCTCATTGAAAAACTATTTAAGTTCTAGAAGGCGATCTCATGACGGGCAACATACCCTTATAACCGTGGCGGATGGAGGAACATTCAGGGGTAAAGGAGGATAAACAATGGCTGCAGGGATCAAGGACAAGGTCGCGATTATCGGTATGGGCTGCACCCGGTTCGGTGAGCGGTGGGATGTGGGCGGGGAAGAACTGATGGTAGAGGCCTTCACCGAGTGTATGGAAGACGCAGGGGTTGACCGCAGTGAAATCCAGGCCGCATGGCTGGGGACCTGCTATGATGAGATCAATGTGGGAAAGAGCGCCCTGCCCCTGTCCATGACCCTGAGTCTGCCTTTCATTCCGGTGACGAGGACCGAGAATTTTTGTGCCAGCGGCACAGAATCCTTTCGCGGTGCCGTATATGCAGTGGCCTCAGGGGCCTATGATGTTTGCCTGGCCATGGGGGTTGAAAAGCTGAAAGATACCGGTTTCGGTGGCCTTCCCAGCATGGTGGGCTCTAACGTGGGATCCTTGAACTGGCTTTTTAATCCCAATATGACCGCTCCCGGGGCCTTTGCCCAACTGGCTTCCGCTTATGCGGCCAAGTACCGGGTCCCGGAAAAGGAGCTGAAGCGGGCCATGGCACAGGTCTCTGTTAAGAGCCATGCAAACGGTGCCCTCAATCCCAAGGCCCATCTCAGGAGACCCGTGACCATTGACCAGGTCATATCCGCTCCCATTGTGGCCCATCCTCTGGGGCTTTTTGACTGTTGCGGTGTGAGCGACGGAGCCGCGTGCGCCTTGGTGACCACGGTGGAAAGGGCCTTAGAGATGGGAATACAGAACCCTGTTACGGTCAAGGCCCTTCAGTTGGCCCTGAGCAGCGGCGAAGAGATGCGTTATAACAGCTGGGACGGGGACCACTTTATGACCACGGACCGATGCAGTACCAAGGCTTATGAAGAGGCGGGCATTGAGAATCCCCGGGATGAAATCAGCATGATGGAACTTCACGACTGTTTCTCCATCACCGAGCTGGTGACCTATGAGGACCTCCATATTTCCGAAAGGGGGGAGGCCTGGAAAGACGTCCTGGAGGGGTTTTACAACCGTGACGGGAAGATCCCTTGTCAGGTAGACGGGGGTCTCAAATGCTTCGGCCATCCCATCGGCGCCTCTGGATTACGTATGCTCTACGAGATGTATCTCCAACTGAATGGAAGGGCCGGAGAGAGACAGCTTGAGGATCCCCGGTACGGCCTGACCCATAATCTGGGAGGATTCCCCGCCATGAACGTATGCAGCATCGCCATTGTGGGCAAATACAGGTAAAGAGAAGCCGGATCATGCCCTCCTTTCTTTTGTTCCGAGGCTCCCAGGCTGGTCTTTTCTACGGTTTATCCACGGGGGAGTTCTGCCCCCTCCCGCTGTTCCCCTCGCTCTCGCTCGGGGCCAGGGGTTTCCCCCATGGATAAACCTGGAAAAGACGAAGCCTTCCCACCAGTCACACCAGAAAGGAGGTCATGATCCTCACAAGCACTGGAAACAGCTGAGGTGTTACCATTTTTCTGTGAAGCCGGATCATGAGCACTGAAAACACCCAACCTCTTACGAGAAAATGATTTTATCCCTTTGCGGGCATGAGAAAGGATGTTTTTATAATGGATATTCTTCCCTATGGTGAAGAGCACAACATTTTCAGGCAGGCAGTGAGGAAGTTCTTTGAAAAGGAACTAATCCCCCATATTGAGGAGTGGGAGGAAGCGGGAATTGTGCCCAAAAGCATGTGGCGAAAGATGGGGGAACAGGGTTTCCTCTGCATGGACCTCCCTGAAGAATACGGAGGCGTGGGAGCGGATTTCCTCTATTCTGTCATATTGACGGAAGAACTGGCAAAGACCAATTTCACCGGACTGGCCGCACCCCTTCATAGCGACATCGTCGTTCCCTACATCAGTTCCTATGCCCCGGAAGAGCTTAAGAAGAAATATCTCCCCAAGTGTGCCTCAGGGGAGGTGATCACCGCGGTGGCCATGACCGAGCCCAACACAGGGAGCGACCTGGCCGCCATCCGGACCTCGGCCGTGGAGGACGGGGATCATGTGGTCATTAACGGACAGAAGACCTTTATAAGTAACGGTATCAACTGCGGGCTGGTTGTCTTGGCGGCCCGAGATCCTCATGTAGAGAATCCTTACCAGGCCATAGACCTTTACTTGGTGGAGGAGGGGACCCCGGGTTTTGAGAAGGGAAAGAAGATCAGAAAGGTGGGTTGGCACAGCCAGGATACCGCGGAGCTCTACTTCAGCGACTGCCGTGTTCCCAAGGGCCAGCGCCTGGGCCAAAAGGGCGACGGCTTCAAGATACTCATGGACAAGCTCCAGCCTGAGAGACTCGTGTGTTGCATCACCGCCGTGGCCGCCGCCGAATATATGCTGGAGATTACCATAGACTACTGCAAGGAACGGACGGCCTTTGGCAAGCCCCTGTCCAAATTTCAAAATACCCAGTTCAAAATCGTGGAAATGGCTACAGAGGTCAAGCTGGGCCGCACCTTTTTGGACAAGTTGATCATGGATCACATGGAAAGAAAGAATATTATCACCGAAGTCTCTATGGGCAAATACTGGACCACGGAAATGGCCAGTCGGGTGGCCGATCAATGCGTCCAGCTCCATGGGGGATACGGGTATTGCGAGGAATATCCCATTGCCCGGGCCTGGCGCGACGCCCGGGTCATGTCCATTTTTGCGGGTACCAGCGAAATCATGAAGCGGATCGCCGCCAAGTTTATGGGCCTTTAGAGCGGGGGCTTTCAGCCGCCTGGGGAGAGATAAAAAGATTCAAGGACCCCTTGACTTTTAAAAGGATTTATGATCTAATTTTTTTTAGATATTAAAATCATGAAAAGGGCAAATCCGCCGAAAGGCGGAGACGCAAAGCCACGGGTCTAAAGCCCCAGGGCCATGACAGCCGGGCCGCCATGAGGACGCTAAATGAAGAGGCCTTTGGGCGGTTTGCTCAAAGGCTTTTTTAGCTTTTTCAGGTGTTTAGCCCATTTTTGGCGTTTGAATGGGAGGATAAAATGAGAGCTTGTATCGGCGCCTGTTTTTTCCTGTTGGCCCTATGCATCACAGTGCACGCCGACGACTGGAGTGTATGGGGGCAAAGAATCAAAGATAAGCTGGACGCCTGGGAAAGATACAAAATGGAATACAGGGAGGCGGCAAAAAGCCCGGCCTGGTTTCCGGGCCGTTTCGAAATGGATGAGGAACCATCAGAGTACGATTCAGAGGACTCCTCCCGGGTAAAGGCCAAGTTAATCGAATTAGACTCCATGGTCTATCTGGTCTTCTATGTTGCCGAGCCAAAGGGGGACGGCTCTATGAACAACAGAATAATCGAGGTGAAAAGGCTTTCCCAGCCGCGGGGGGAAGCCGGGGAATGAAGGCTTGTTCCATCCTTTACACGGGGTCCCAAATGACGTAACAATAGGGGTATAATAAGGGAGAAAAGACATGATTCAGGAAAATGTCAAAAAGATTCTCCAGGAATTGCCCCAGGGTGTGGAACTCGTGGGTGCGGCCAAGACCAGGAGACCCCAAGAGATCCTGGAAGCGGTGGAGGCCGGTCTCAAGATCATCGGCGAGAACTATGTCCAGGAGGCGGAAAAGGCCTTTGATGTGGTCGGGCACAGGGCCAAGTGGCACATGATCGGTCATCTCCAGAGCAACAAGGCCAAGAAGGCGGTCAAGGTCTTTGACATGATCGAGACCGTGGACTCTTTAAAACTGGCCAGGGCGATCGATAGGGCCTGTGAAGCACAGGGAAAGATCATGCCGGTTTTGATCGAGATCAACAGTGGAAATGAGGCCCGAAAGGCCGGTGTCCTCCCCGAAGAGGCTCCCGGCCTGGTGAAAGATCTCGCAGGGCTTGGGCAGATTAAGGTCATGGGCCTTATGACCATGGGACCCTATGCCGGGGATCCAGAGGAATCCCGCCCCTATTTTAAGAAGACCCGTGCAGTCTTTGAGAAGGTCAAGGGATTGAACCTGCCTGGCGTGGAGATGCGGTACCTGTCCATGGGCATGTCCAATTCCTACCGGGTGGCTCTTGAGGAAGGGGCCAATCTCGTGAGGATCGGGACCAGACTCTTCGGGGAGCGGGATTACGGCTAGGTTTCGCCAGGGCTTTTTTTCACAATCCGGGGCGGGAAACGATACCTCTTCTTGGGTCCCGAGTCTCCCGGCCCGGAGGCCTAGACTCGGCTGAGCCCGTCGCAGGCCGCCAGTCACCTGCGAAGAGGTATCACTTCCCGCATGGGGCCTAAAAAGAAATCATCAGCTCATTTCGGGATCGGGGAAACCCGGCCTTGCCCGGGATTGATTTGGGCATGGCCCCGGGCGAAAGAGGGGATGACAGGTAAAATTGGGATATGTGGCCAAAGAGCTAAGGCGTCTTGTGGGCAAGGCCATTCATTCCCAAGACATGGTCCGGGACGGGGATCATGTCTTGGTGGCCCTTTCTGGCGGAAAAGACAGTATGACCCTCCTCTGGCTTTTGAGGGAGCGGATCAAACGGATTCCTGTCACCTATGAGGTCACCGCCGCCCACGTGGATCCCGGTTTCGGGGCCGGGTCAGGGGAGCGCATCCGTGCCTTTTGCTCGGAAAAGGGGTTCCCCTTCCGAATCATTGAAAGCGACATCGGGCCCACCGCCCACGGACCCGAAAACCGGGAGAATCCTTGCTTTTTGTGCTCAAGGCTCAGAAGGAAGATCCTTTTTGAACTGGCCGATGACCTGGGGTGTAACCGCATCGCCTTTGGCCACCACAAAGATGACCTGATTGAGACCTTTTTCCTGAATATGTTTTACGGGGCTTCGGCGAGCACCATGCTTCCGGTCCAGCCCCTTTTTAAGGATAAACTGACCGTTATAAGACCTCTCTATTTGGTGGACGAGCAACTCCTCGGCCGTTATGCCAAGTCTATGGGGTGGCCCCACATCTCCCTGGGCTGCCCCACGGCAGGGGCTTCAAAAAGAGAAGAGATCAAAAATATGCTCCGCCATTTCTACCGGACAAATCGAAAGATCAAGGGAAACATCTTCCACGCCCTCCAAAACGTGAAACCCGAATACCTCCTCTAGTGGCTGCGCTTTCCTTCCTTCTTGGGCGGGCTCAGGGCCAGGTCCAGGACTTCATCCATTTTGGCGACCAGGTGGAAGGTCATCTGATTCTTGATTTTGTCCGGGATCTCGTCCAGATCGTGCTCGTTGCCCTTGGGCAGTATAAGGTGCTTTATGCCGCTCCTGCTGGCGGCCAGGACCTTTTCCTTGATCCCCCCTACGGGGAGAACAGAACCCCGTAAGGTGGCCTCTCCCGTCATGGCGAGTTTCGGCCTTACAGTGCGCGACGTAAGCAAAGAGGCCAGGGCGGTGAGCATGGTAACACCCGCGGAAGGACCGTCCTTGGGTATGGCACCGGCGGGCACATGGATGTGCAGGTCGAGGTCTTTGTAAAAATCCTCTGATATGCCCAGGTTTGGGGCCTTGGATCGGAGATAGCTCAGGGCGGCCTGGGCCGACTCTTTCATAACATCACCCAGCTGACCGGTGAGGACCAGCGACTTTTGGCCCGGCATCATGGTGGCTTCCACGAAAAGGATATCTCCCCCTGCAGGGGTCCAGGCGAGTCCGGTAGCCACTCCGGGGGTGGAGGAGCGTTCCGCCGGGTCCTGGTTATACCTGGGGTTCCCGAGGTATTCCCGGACCTGATTTTCAGTGACCACGAACCGTCCCTTTTCTCCCTCAGCCACTTTTCGCGCCATTCCCCTGCACACGGCGCCGATCTCCCGTTCCAGGCTCCGGAGTCCCGCCTCGCGGGTATATTCCCTGATGATCTTTCTGAGGGCCGCCATCCTTATGGACACCTGCTTCCTCTTTAAGCCGTGGGCCTTGATCTGGCGTGGTATCAGGAACTTGGTGGCAATTCGGACCTTTTCATCTTCTGTATAGCCGGTCAGTTCCAGGATCTCCATCCTGTCCTTAAGGGGTGCAGGAACGGGGTCCAGTTGGTTGGCCGTTGCGATAAACATGACCTTGGAGAGGTCAAATTCCAGATCAAGATAGTGGTCGGAGAAGGAAAAGTTTTGCTCCGGGTCCAGCACCTCCAGGAGGGCCGAAGAAGGGTCGCCCCTGAAGTCGTTCCCCACCTTGTCTATTTCGTCCAGCACGAAAACGGGATTGTTGGACCCCGCCCTCTTGATCCCCTGAATGATGCGACCCGGTAATGCCCCTACATAAGTGCGGCGATGCCCCCGGATCTCCGCCTCATCTCGAACCCCGCCCAGAGACATGCGCACGAATTTCCGATCCAGGGCCTCGGCAATAGATCGACCCAGGCTGGTTTTCCCTGTACCGGGAGGGCCTACCAGGCAGAGTATGGGGCCTTTGTGCCCTGGGTTTAGTTTACGCACCGCCAGGTATTCCAGGATCCTCCGCTTGATTTTATCCAGGTTGTAGTGGTATTTATTGAGGGTCTTTTCGGCCCTGTCTATCTCAAGATGATCTTCTGTCGCCTCCTTCCAGGGCAAATCCATGATCCAGTCAAGGTAGGTCCTGGAAACCGTGTATTCCGGAGAAGACGGACTCATCTTGGAGAGCCTGTCTATCTCCTTTTCCGCTGCCTTGAGGACATTTTCGGGCAGGTCCTTTTCCTGGAGTCTCCTGCTGAGTTCTTTGACCTCTGAAGGGCCTTCCTGGTCCATGCCCAGTTCCTTTTGAATCGCCTTTAATTGTTCCCTGAGATAGTATTCCCGCTGGCTCTTATCAATGCCCTTCTTGACCTGGTCCTGGATTTTCTTGCCCACTTCCTTCAATTCGAGTTCTTGGTTCAGGAACAGGGTGAGTCTTTCCAGCCGGTCGGTCACATCCAGGGCGTTGAGGATCTCCTGTTTTTTATGGGGATCCAGGTCCAGGGTCGAGGTGATCATATCGGTCAGGGGGCCGGGCTGATCAATATTGCGGGCCAATTGAAGCATTTCTTCGGGTATGTGGGGTGATAGCTCCACAATGCGTTTGAAAAGGCCCATCACATTGGTTACCATGGCGTTTGTCCGCTGGTCGTTGCTTTCCACCTCCTGGAGCCTCACGATTTTTACCCGCCGGTAAGGTTCACGACTGACGGTTTCCGCAATATTCACCCGCGCAATTCCCTGAACCATGAGGACGGTGGACCCGTCCTGTTTAGACAATCGAACCACCTTCACGGCCGTGCCCACTGGGTGGGGATCATGGTTTGAGTCCTCCTTGTCAGGGTCTTTAACCATGGCCACCACCATGAGTTTGTCACTCTTTAATGCGTCATCCAGAAGGTTCGAGTAATCCTCATCCCTCACCATAAGAGGGACGATCATCCTGGGAAAGATGACAGAATCCCTCACCGGGAGGAGAGGGAGAATCTCTGGCAGGTTTTTTTCAATATGATCCATTTCGTACTCCTTAAGGGTTCAATAATAGGATAGGTGAATTAATGCCGGGAACTCACCGGGCGGATACCTCCACGTGCACCCGCAAGGCTCTTTCCGCCTTTTTCATGACTACGGACAGGAGACCGTCCTCATAAGAGGCATCCGTCCGGTTCCGATCAATGGCCGCAGGGATGGGAAAACATCGTTCAAATTCCCCATAACCCATTTCCAATTGATGATAGCGGGCGGGACTGCCGGTGGAAGCGGGTTCGAACCTTCTGCCTTTCACAAAGAGCCAGTGCTCGTTAAAAGAGACCTCAATATTCTCTCTTCGGACCCCGGCCAAATTTACGACAACAATAATCTCACGGGCGGTTTCATACATGTCGGCCTCCGGGATCCAGCCCCCGCTGGAGGTATAAAGCAGGGGTCTGTTAAGGTTCATCATTTCGTGCCTCAGCCGCTGAAGGCTTTGACGAAATCCTCTCAAGTTCCGGCCGTACTTCACCTTAATTATGTACATGGCGGAGTGCATTCCTCCGGTTCGGTTAAGTGAATCACCTCTTGTTATGGCACACAAGTTATTGAGGTGAAATATTATTTAAAATAATCATGATTATGGGAGAGTAAAGCGGGTGTGGGATACTGCTTGGAGAAGTTTTTGAAGGGTGGGCCCTAAAACGGCCAGAGGCAGCAAGGCCGCCTTTTATAAAGCTCCCTTTCACAGGAGGCCAACTGGGTGCTGTAGGTTTCGGCCCTGGCATCCACTCTGTGGGCGACCTGCATGAGCCAAGCCTTTTTCTTGTATGTCTTTCTGTTGAATCCGCCATGCCCCTCATGGTAGGCGAGATAGAGGCTATAGGCATCCCGCTTAGAGATTCCGCACCGATCGGCGCTTAGGTTGCAATACCAGCCAACGAAATCAATGGCGTCTTCAAATTCGTCTCTGTCAGCGCCCCTGTTCCCAGAACTCCTGATGTATTCTTGCCATGTTTCGTCCGTGGCCTGGGCATATCCGTAGGCCGAGGACGGCCTGGGACCTGGAAAGATCCAGAGACATTTGGTGCGCGGGGGCTTGGCCTTGGCCATGAATGTTGATTCCTGATGCATGATGGCCATCATGACAGGGATAGGAACGCCCCATCTGCTGTAAGATTTGCGGGCCTCTTGGTACCATCCCGAATGCTCCCTAAATATGGCGCAGAGATCGTCAGGTTCTTTGGGTTGGGGGGTTGTGGCGCACCCCCATAGGAGGAACATGAAAAAGCCGGAAATGACAAGCCCCCACAGGGCAGTGTCCTTTTTTTGGGCTTTACAACTCTGGGTCCTCTCCATGTTCTTCCTCCTCCATGGCGGCCTTCATGGGTCCACCATGGTACCCGTCCCGAATTCAAAGTCAACGAAAGAATGCTTGGGCCTTGGTTAGAGATTAATTAAAACGCACAGAAGGGCTCGGGGATGCTGAACCGCTCCTTGAACGTCACGGAGCAGCAGGTGGGCTGAAACCGGGGGACCAACCCGAGCCTCCTCGTCTCCTGTACGGCCGGACCCGACCAAATGGCCATGCGGTTTGCCCCGGCCCGTATAGCCAATTTTTCCAAAAGCCTGCCCTCAGTGTTCCTGGGCCTTTCACAGCCCAGGGCAATGGGTACCTGAGGCATCAACAACCTGGCCTTGGCGATGAGGCGTGCAACGGCCAGCGGGGAGGGGGGTCTCACCCCGGCCATAGGGGTCCCTTTGAGGGGGGTCAAGACAACAAATACCAGGGAGGCAGGCTCATACGCGCGGATGATCTCCAAGGCCTGATATTCGGCCCTGATCTTTCCAAAATAAAGGCCGGCCACAATGTGTGGCACGAGTTCAAGTCCGCTTTTCTTAATGTTACCCAAGGTCTTGACCACTTGGTCGAGACCCCTGAGATGGTACACCCGGGTCGCACTGGCTTCATCACCCATCACATCCACCAGGGCCTGAGTCACCCCTGCCCCTTTCAATTGCTTGCAGGTGGCGTAGGAGATGAATCCCGAATGGGCCGATATATACAGACCCGTTTCCGTGCCCAGCCTCTTAATGGCCTCGATATGGGTTTGCCAGGGCACTTCTCCTGCGCAATTTGATCCCCCTGTCAAGAGAACGCCAAGGGCACCGCTGGCCAAAAGGCGTCTACCCATGGGGGGAAGGTCATGGGGATCTACAACGGGCAGCATGGGATCGAGAAGTTTGCCTTTGCAATGCTCACACTGGAGGTCACATCGGGGTCCCGTAATGGACAGGGCCGGGTAACGGCCCCGTTCTCGGCCGTACTTGATCATGCCCGGCAGGTAAAAGGTAAAGTCCCGGTCTTGGCCTTGCCACGTCGTCTCCCACGCGGTTTCAAAAAGTTCCCGGTCCTTCCCGGTCAGGCCGGGCTCCTGGTCTGAGGCCCTTCTCCTTTTGCTTGACATGTTATCCTTGTCGGTTAATTTAGGAAGGGTTTAGATCAGTGGCATCCATTTATGCGGGAGGATAGGCCAATGAAAGCGAGAAATCAAGGAGCCTTAGAGGCAATCGGTATCCTTTTGCTCTTCTCATTTCTTTGTTCCTGCTCGTCGATTCCGGAGATCAATGTGCTCTATAGCCTTCCCTCGGGATCCGGCGCATTCAAAGATAGACGATTGGTCATGGTCATTGAAGATGAGAGAAAGGCAAAGGACATCTTTGGTGAGGGGGCCAGGGATGACTTCGAGCACTTTGCGGGTTTCTTCTCCCTGAGCGTGGCCCGTCCCGAGGAATCGGGTTTTAAAGTGGGCATGTTCCAGGTTAAGGGCATGATCAAGGAGACCCTCAAAAGACGGCTGGAGAATATGGACCTGGAGGTGGTTCCTACAGGGCCCCCGCACAGACCTCGGTTGATTATTGCCCTCAAGGAGTTCTTCCTGGACCGTAAGGATCAGCGGTGGACGGTGAGCATAGCCTATGAGGCCAGGCTGAGGAAGGATGGTGAGGTCCTTTCCACGCAGAATATTTCAGGACAGGCTGAGCGTTACAGCCTGGTGGGGCACAAGGCCCTGGGGGATGCCTTGGGGGAGATCCTTACCGATGTGGTGAACAGGCTGGATCTTTCAGGGCTTTTTGGGCAGGCCCATTTGAAACTGTGATTGCGGCCTTTCTCGACCATGGACGAAAAAGACAGGGTCTTCTTAATCAGCCTGGGCTGTGCCAAGAACCTGGTTGACAGTGAACATATGCTGGGTCTCCTCAGGGCCAAGGGTTTTCCCCTCGTCTCTGCGATTTATGAGGCGGATACGGTGGTGATCAATACCTGTGCCTTTATCCAGCCCGCCGTGGAAGAATCTATCGATACCATCCTGGAAGCGGCCTCCCTGAAGAAACAAGGCAAGCTCAGGGGGCTGGTTGTAACCGGCTGTTTTGTGCAGCGATACGGGTACAAGCTCCTAAAGGAAATCCCTGAGGTTGATGGCTGGCTGGGCACTGGAGAGATCCACAGGATAGCCGAGGTGCTGGATGAAATACCCCGGGCGAGAGAACCCCTGTTCTTCATAGGAAGGCCCCTCTATATGGCCGACCACACGGTCCCGAGGATCCAGTCCACGCCATTTTTTAGCGCCTATCTACGAATCGCCGAAGGCTGCCCCCACAGGTGCGCCTATTGCCTCATCCCCAGCCTTCGCGGTCCCTTACGGAGCAGGACCATGGCCTCCCTCCTGGAAGAAGCCCAGGCCATGGTGAGCAGGGGGGTCAAAGAGATCAATCTCATCGCCCAGGATACCACCATGTACGGCAAAGACCTTGGGGGAAAGGCCTCTTTGGAGACCCTTTTGGAAAGGTTGACTCAGATAAGGGGGGTATCGTGGATTCGCCTTCAATATGCGCACCCTCATGGAATTTCGGAGCGGCTTCTGGACCTTATTGACTCTGAGGAGGTGATCTGCGCCTATATTGATTTACCCTTTCAACACGTCAACCAAGAAATTCTCACGGCCATGGGGCGGGAGATATTTGATGAAAGCCCATGGCAGTTGATCAAACGTATCAGGTCGCGGGGCCGTTCCATCGCCCTGAGGACCACCTTCATGGTGGGATTCCCTGGTGAGACGGAGGAGCGATTTGCCCAGTTGCTCCATTTCGTGCGCCTGGCCCGGTTTGAGCGCCTTGGTGTGTTCGCCTTCAGCCCTGAGAAAGGAACCCCTGCGGCCCGTCTCGCAGACCAGGTGGAGCGCCAAGTGGCCCGGAAGAGGGGGGAAAAAATCATGGCCCTTCAGTCCCGGATCTCCAGGGAATTAAACCAGGCACTGGTAGGCCAGACCCTCCCCGTGTTGATTGAAGGCCTCAGCCCTGAAACAGATCTACTCCTCACCGGGCGGACGGCCACCATGGCTCCTGATGTGGATGGGCGGGTCCTGATCAACAAGGGCGAGGGTGCGACGGGACAGATCGTGCCCGTAACCATCGGGGAAGCCCATTCATATGATCTGGTCGGCGGGATTCAGACATAGATTCCCTGTCACCGTTTTATTTTGACAAGAGGCGGGTTTTGTTCGTATATGAAGAAAGAGGACCTGCAGGTGCAGTCCGGTTGAGGGTACGGCCGGACTTGGAGGGATCGATTATCGAGGATATGTGCCATGATTGGTTCGTGTTTAGACCGGCAGGACATTGCTACCTCCGGAAATAGAGAGCTGGGACTTTCGATGGGTACGGACACCCCTATACCGGACTGTTACAGGGTCCATATTGACAGGATCAATGAAGAGTTAACCACTCCGCCCCATTCAAGGGTAGCCCTTGCTGAGGATATTGGGAGCCACGTCCTTTCCGCCCATGGCAAGAGGATCAGGCCTCTCTTTTTCGTCCTCTCTTGCCGCTTGTGCGACTATGAAGGGGAGGACCTATACCGCCTTTCCACCATATTTGAGTATATACATGCCTCCTCTCTTCTCCATGATGATGTCCTGGACAATGCCGAGACGAGGAGAAGGCGACCTTCAGCCAATCATCTCTGGGGAAACCATGCGGCCGTTCTGGAGGGGGATTTCCTTTACACCAAGGCCCTGAGTCTTGCCCTGGATTCCAACAGCTTCCGCTTCTTGAGGCGTCTCACGGATGCGGCCACCGAGATGACAGAAGGTCAGATCATGGAACTGGTGCACACGGATGACTGGACAGTGACCAAGGAAAGGTACATCGAGATCATCCGGGCCAAGACAGCGGTGCTTATATCCGCTGCGTGTGCCTGCGGGGCCATTATTGCGGGCCGTCCGGGGGAGACCGAGGGGCATCTGGGAAGGTTCGGAATGAATGCGGGCATAGCCTTCCAGCTCATGGATGATTTATTGGATTATACCTCCTCCGAGGAGGTTCTGGGAAAACCTGTCTGCAAAGATGTGAAAGAGGGCAAAATCACCCTCCCCCTCATTTATACCCTGGAAGAGGTGCAAGAAACGGAGAGGAAGGAATTGGAGCATCTTTCCAAGGGTGATCGAATGACCTCCGCCGGCTACAAGAACCTGGTTGCGCTTGTGAGAACCAAGGGCGCCCTGGAGCGAATCCGTAGTGAAGCCGAGGCCTATGTGGATCGGGCTGCGGAATGCCTGAACCCCCTTCCTGACTCCTTCGAGAAGACGCAACTTCTGGATCTCAATAGATATATCATTGAGAGAAATTATTAATCGCCCGCCCTATAATCCCGGTTTAGGCCTCCGGCCCAGAACGGTCATGTCCCGTTTTTGCCGAAGGGGCAGACCGGGTAGTGGCATCGGTCACAGTTCAAACAAAGACCCCCGTGGCCCAGGGCCGCAAGATCCTGCCTGGTGATGACTTCCCCTGCAAGGACCCTGGGGAGCACAAGGTCAAAGACAGTCGCTTTATAATAAAGGATGCAAGCGGGTAGACCCAAGACAGGAACAGGGCCGAACCGGCCGTAGAGGAACATGGCACCCGGGAGCACAGGTGTCCCATAGACCACATCCGTGGCCCCGGCCTCCGTAATGGCGAGACGGCTTATATCGTCCGGATCAACGCTCATCCCCCCTGCCACCAAAATAAGTTGGGCCCCCCTGCGGAGAAACGCTTTGAGCGCCTCCACCATGACATTTTTGTTATCGGGGGTGAAACGGGTCTCCATGAGGTGGCATCCGTAGAAATCGAGTTTTTTTCTGAGAATGGGGGCGAACTTGTCCTCTATAAGCCCGCTGTAGACCTCATTGCCCGTGATAACCAACCCGGTGCGGGGCTCGGCCAGTTCCTTTACGGAAAATATGCCTCCCTGGGCCTCGGCCACATCCAAGGCCTGATCCAGGGTCTGGGCGTCGATGACCAAGGGGATGATCCTTGTGGCGGCCAGGAGGTCTCCTGCTTCAACCATGCTGTTGTTGTGCCTGGAGGAACAACACATATGGGGAATAAGGTTTATTCGGGTCAAGGTCTCAACATGGACCTTCAGAAGTCCCCTGTGGGCGGCCTTCAGGGAGATTTTGCCTTCTGATGGGGACTCGTCGAACATTACTCCGGGCCCGGCCAAGGCCCGGGCAAGCCTATGGGCGGCATCGTCCTCGTGTACTTCTCCAGGTTGGAGGTGTAAGACATAGAGGTGTTCCTTGCCCAACCGTCTCAGATGAGGGATATCCTCCTCCCTGATGAGATCCCCTTTCTTAAAGGCCGCCCCTTTGAACTGGCCGGGCCTGATCTCTGTGATATCATGGGCAAGTATCTTGCCTACGGCCTGGTCGACGGGGATAATGGTGGCCGATGATTGATATTTGTTGGGCATTATGGCCCCCTTTCATGTGTGCCAGCCTCTCTCTCTGACCTGTTTCCCTTTAAGCTCCAAGGACGGCGGGTTTGAATCCCTGTTCGCGGTACCCCGTTGTTGGTGCGCCGAACGCATTAACCTCCTTGAGATATAAACTTAGCAATAACAAAATGTTATTGTATTTCACATCCCGAGGCTGGATCTCGCTATAAAGCCCGAATAGTGGCATTTCCAGCCACAGAAGGCCAAAGGCCGAATCCTTAAACGCCTTTTATGCAAGAACGGGGTTTACACCGTGACCTCAAGAAAATCCCTTCCCAAAATGATTTCTCCCCTGTAAGCTTTCCGGCACTGGGCCATGATGTCGGTCCTTAGGCATTCGGGATAAAAATGAGTGAGGAGCAGACGCCTGGCCCGGGCCTCCCGGGCGATGAGTCCGGCCTCCGAGGGCGTGAGATGCCCCTCGACGCCCTGCCCGTCTGGAAAGGAACACTCCAGGACAAGGAGATCGGCTTCCCTGGCAATCTCCATAATACCCTTACAGAGACCGGTGTCTCCGGAATAGACAAGGCTTTTGCCCTGCCTGGATTCGAGCCTGTAGGCCAGGCTTTGTGGGGTATGCTCGGTCTTCCGGGCAGAAAGTCTGAAGTTTCCGTAATCCCTCTCAATCCTTGCGCCGCTGTTCAATTCCTCCACCTTCATGAGTTCTGGGGGAAGGTCCAGCCAGGGATGGTACACTTCCTGGATGGCCTCCATGAGTCCTCGCAGGCCCGCCGGCCCGGTAACGGTAAAAGGCGATCTCTTCTCCAGGATTGAGGGGTTTTTGGTGGCAAAGAGGAAATGGATGAGATCAGCCGTGTGATCAGGATGAAAATGGGTGATAAAGATTCGCTCGATTTTTTTATGATCCAATCCCGCTGTGGTCATCTGCCGCAAAGACCCCGGGCCCATATCCAGGAGAAGGAGGGATCCTTCTACCGTGAGGGCCAGGCAGGGGGAGGCCCTGTCCGCTAAAGGGATGGCCGTTCCGGAGCCCAGAATGATCAATTTCATTTCATGTTGAAAAGGGTTGTCTCGCAACATCGCCTTTTTGGGCCAGCCCCGGTTAAGGATGCCCGGCAAATAAGGTATGCCTGCCCCATTGCCGAAGGGGGATGAAGACGGGCATGTTATATGATGAAGGCCCCCTTTTAGTCAACATGATGCAGGCCTGCCTTTTACAGGGTGTAAAAGATATCGACAGGGGGCTCGTGGAAGAGACCTCTTGAGGCGGCCTCTTTTATGAGTATTCATATGTTAAAACAAGGCCTTATCCAAAAGCCCTCGACATTTTTCCCTGGCATAGGCCTTGCTTGAATGAGAAATATTCGAGCCTTTTCAGGGAGGCGGAGAAAGGAGGACGGGTGAGAGGGACCGGATGAAGGCCTGCCGCCACACCGCAAAAGGGATGGTTTCCCCTAAGGTCCCTAAAGTGTGATTTCCAAAATCCAGAATAGCGCCAAAATGATCTATTTTAACAGTAACTTATCCCTTTTTTGCTGGACAGGAAAAACCCAGTGAAAGGGGGTGAATTTTTTATTAAACAAATATGCGTTTTTTCTTGACAGCTTACAAAGTTTGGATATAAGAATGTGTTTGTTCAAAAAAGCACAAGGTCCCGATTTAGTCAATGATTAAGGCAAGCTACCCCGTATTTGCTGGACCAAAATAGGATCAAATAACAAAAAGGAGGATCCCAGATGTCAGACCTAATTGCACCGCACGGAAAAGAAGAAAGGTTGATACCCCTGTTGCTTGAAGGCAGTGAACTTGAGAAAGAGACTGAGAGGGCCAAGTCTCTCAAGTCGATCAGAATTTCATCCCGGGAGACCTCGGACCTCATTATGATGGGGATCGGGGCGTTCACGCCTTTGACCGGATTTATGACCAAGGCGGACTGGCAGGGTGTGTGTGACAAATTCCTCATGGCGGACGGCACCTTCTGGCCTATCCCCATCACCCTTTCCACGGATGACGAAGAGGTCAAGGAAGGGGATGAAGTGGCCCTGGTGGATGATGAGACCGGCACGACCATCGCTACCATGCAGGTCACCGAGAAATACATCATCGACAAGGAGCATGAATGCAAGGCCGTGTTCACCACCACCGATATGGAGCATCCGGGCGTGGCCAAGGTCATGGCCCAGGGCAAATACAACCTGGCGGGGCCGGTCAAGGTCATCAGTGAGAGTTTCTATCCCGAGGAGTTTAAGGGCCTCTACCACAGGCCTGCCGAGTCCAGAAAGATTTTTGAGGAACATGGATGGAAGAAGGTGGCCGCCCTCCAGCTTCGAAATCCCATGCACCGCTCCCATGAGTTCTTGGCCAAAATCGCCGTAGAGGTCATGGACGGGGTATATATCCACCAGCTGGTGGGTAAGCTGAAGGCGGGTGATATCCCGGCTGATACGCGGGTCAAGGCGATCAGTGCCCTGGTGGACAATTATTTTGTGCAAGGCACCGTGGTCCAGGGCGGGTACCCCATGGAGATGCGGTATGCAGGGCCGAGGGAAGGCCTGCTCCATGCTGTTTTTCGCCAGAACTACGGGTGCAGTCACATGATCATCGGCCGCGACCATGCCGGTGTGGGCGACTATTACGGGCCCTTTGACGCCCAGAAGATCTTTGACGAGATCCCGGAAGGGGCCTTGAAATGCGAAAACCTTAACATCGACTGGACGTTTCACTGTTACAAGTGCGGTGGCATGGCCTCCATGAGGACGTGCCCCCATGGCAAGGAGGACAGGCTTCTTTTGTCGGGTACCATGGTCAGAAAGACCCTCTCCGAGGGCGGCGACCTTCCGGCGGAATTCTCAAGGCCCGAGGTGGTGGCCATTCTCCAGAATTACTACCAAAATCTGGAAGACAAGGTGGAGATCAAACTGCACGGTGCAGCCACAGGGGAAGTCAAGAAATAGCTTCCAGCCAACCTTCTCAGCGGGGAAGGCAGGTTTTTTGATATCCACTGTTAAGGGTCTGCCAACGAGAGAACAGCGTGGTCAAAGTATTACACAGAAAGGGGGTGCGAAACAGAGTTTTAACCATCAGAATCCTTTTATGAGTCTTAACTTGTTAATTCAGGAGGTGTGATAATGCCAAGTTTCGTGATTACAGAAAAATGCGATGGTTGCAAAGGGCAGGATAAGACGGCATGTATGTATATCTGCCCGAACGACCTGATGGTGCTGGATACAGAAAAGATGAAGGCATACAACCGGGATCCCTCCATGTGCTGGGAGTGCCAGTGCTGCGTCAAGATCTGCCCCCAGCAGGCCATGGATGTTCGGGGTTATGCGGACTTTATTCCTCTGGGAGCAAGCGCGGTACCGCTCAGGGGTTCTCAGGACATTATGTGGACGATCAAGTTCCGCGACGGCAGCATCAAGAGGTTTAAGTTCCCCATCAGGACGACTGAGGAAGGGACGGCCGATCCATTGGGCGGCTTTCCTGCCCATGATGACCTAAACAGTGAAGCCCTGGCAACGGAACCCGCGTCATTAGGGCTTGATTCAGTTCCCACACCAGCATAGAAAAGGAGGTGTTAGAGTTATGGCAAATTTCGAAACAGTAGAAGTGAGTACCGACCTCCTGATTGTTGGCGGGGGCTTTGCAGCGTGTGGTGTGGCCACAGAGGCCGCTTACTGGGCCAAGAAGAACGGCCTGAAGGTGACCCTGGTGGATAAGGCCGCATTGGACAGAAGCGGTGCCGTGGCCATGGGGCTTTCGGCCATCAACCAGTATATCGGCATCAAAGACGGTGAAAACACGTGTGAGGATTACATCCGTTACGTGCGCCAGGACTTGATGGGCGTTTCCAGGGAAGACCTGGTTTATAATATCGCCCGTCACGTGGACTCCACGGTGCATCTCTTTGAAAAATGGGGTCTTAAGATCTGGACCGACGAAGAGGGCAAGTATGTGCATGAGGGCCGCTGGCAGCTCATGATCAACGGCGAATCCTATAAGATCATCATCGCCGAGGCCGCCAAGAACGCCATTGCCGATGCAGGCGGCGAGATTTATGAGAGGGTTTTCATTGTAGAGCCCCTCTTGGACGGCAACAAGTGCGTGGGGGCCGTGGGCTTCAGCACCCGTGAAGAGAAGTTCTATGTGTTCAAGGCCAAGGCCACGGCCGTTGCCGCTGGAGGTGCGGTCCACGTATTCCGGCCCAGGTCCGTGGGCGAAGGTTTTGGACGGTCTTGGTACCCGCCCTTCAACACCGGCTCCAGTGCCTACTTTACCATCAAGGCCGGTGCGGAAATGACCTGCCAGGAGGTGAGATTCATCCCGGTGCGGTTTAAGGATGCTTACGGCCCTGTGGGTGCATGGTTCTTGCTCTTCAAGTCCAGGGCTGTGAGCGCCGAGGGCGGCGAGTACATGGCGGTGAGAAAGGACGAACTCCAGAACTGGGCGCCTTACGGATCGGCCAAGCCCATTCCCGCCAACCTGAGAAACTATCTGGGTATGCTGGATGTGGATGCCGGCCTAGGGCCCCTGTATATGGAGACCGACGAGGCCATTAATAAGATCGCCGAGGAATTCAAGGATGACCCCAAGGCCTTCAAGAAGAAAATGAAGGAACTGGAAGCCGAGGCATGGGAAGACTTCCTGGATATGACCATTTCCCAGGCCCACCTCTGGGCGGCCCAGAATGTCAAACCTGAAGAAAAGCATTCCGAAATCGCGGCCTGCGAGCCCTATTTCATCGGTTCCCATTCCGGGGCCTCCGGGGCATGGGTGAGCGGTCCGGAAGATCTGGATACCCCCTACAAGTGGGGATATGCCAATATGTGCACCGTGGAAGGGCTCTTTGCCGCGGGGGACGCCTCCGGGGCCTCCAGCCATAAGTTCTCCTCCGGTTCCCATGCGGAAGGCCGGATCGCCGGTAAGGCTGCCATCAAGTATATTGTGGAAAAGGGTTCAGAGCCCAACGTGGATGGCGCCAAGGTGGATGAACTTAAGGGCAAGATTCTGGCTCCGCTGGATCGTTACGAGGAGTTCAAAGGGGTTACCACGGCTCCTGAGATCAACCCCAACTACCTCCTGTGGCGTCAGTTCATGGATCGTCTCCAGAAGATCATGGACGAGTACGCCGGCGGTGTGACGGCGGCCTTCAAGACCAGCAAGGCCAATCTTGAGAGGGCCATGGAGTTGTTGGCCTTCTTGAAGGAAGACTCCGAGAAATTGGCGGCCTCTGATATTTACTCCCTTGAGAGGTGCTGGGAGAATATCCAGAGGATGTGGCAGGGTGAAGCCCATGTGCGCACCATCCTCTACCGCGAGGAGACCAGGTGGCCGGGTTACTACTTCAGGGCGGACACCCCCAAGATGGACAACGACAATTGGCTGTGCTTTGTCAACTGCCGTTGGGATCCCGCCTCCGGTGAATGGGAGATGTCCAAAAAGGATATCTGGACCATGCCCGGTGTCTAATCTTTAGACTCCAATGATTATGCTCCAGGCATCGTTGGAATGGATGCCTGGAGCATTTTGTTCCATTCAAAGCGTATTTGGTCAATGGACATTTTTGTGATCCATATTGCTCCTGTGTTCATAATGCCTATTGACGAAATACGCTTTTTGTACTATGAGGGCAGTGCAACTCCTATAAATGGCTAAAAAATACAACCCTGGAGGATACAATGGCTGATGTACAAACGACAACCCAGGCTATATTGGTTGTGGGCGCGGGTATGAGCGGAATTACGGCCGCTCTGGAAGCGGCTGAGGCGGGTTACGAGGTGGTATTGCTTGAGCGACAGCCCTATTTGGGGGGCCGGGTGGCCCAGCTGCATCAGTACTTCCCCAAGCTCTGTCCGCCCAATTGCGGCCTGGAAATCAATTTCAGGAGGATGAGGCTGAATCCGAGGATCCGGTTCTTTACCATGGCCGAGGTGACCAAGATTTCTGGGCAGGAAGGGGACTATGATGTGACCGTGAAGTTATCCCCCCGCTATGTCAATGAAAAATGCACCTGCTGTGGTAAATGTGCCGAGGTCTGCGAGGTGGAGATCGACAATCCCTTTAATTTCGGAATGGATAAGATCAAGGCCGCCTACTTGCCCCATGAATTTGCCTTTCCCATGAGGTATGTCCTGGATCCCTCCATTGCAGGGACCGAACAAGGGCAAAAATGCAAGGAGGCCTGCGAATACGACGCCATTGACCTGGACATGCAGGAAACCACCTTTGAATTAAAGGCGGGTGCTATTGTGTGGGCCGCGGGGTGGAATCCCTATGATGCCTCCAAGGTGGAGTATTACGGGTTCGGGGAATACAAGAACGTGATCACCAACGTGATGATGGAGCGATTGGCGTCGGCCAACGGGCCTACAAGGGGTAAGATTCTGCGTCCCTCGGACGGCAAGGAAGTCAAGAATGTGGCCTTTGTCCAGTGTGCCGGCTCAAGAGACGAGAATCACCTGCCCTATTGCTCAGGCATCTGCTGCCTGGCCTCCATGAAACATGCCACGTACCTGAGAGAGCAGTATCCTGACTGTGATGTAACCATCTTTTTCATAGACATCCGCGCCCTCGATAGGTTGGAAGATTTTTATACCAAAGTGCAGGAAGACGAGAAGGTCCGCTTCATCAAGAGCAAAATCGCCAACATCACAGAGGATGAACAGACGGCTGACCTCATGGTGGAGGGGGAAAACACCCGGACAGGTGAGCAGGTCAGGGAAACCTTTGACCTGGTTGTGCTGGCCACGGGCATGGTCCCCAATAAGATCGATGTTGAACCTGCACCTGATGTGGCCTATGATGAATATGGATTTTTGACCTTTGATCCGGGTAAGTCTGGAATATACGGCGCCGGCTGTGTGCGGCGACCTACTGACGTGGCGTCATGTGTCCAGGATGGTACGGCAGCAGCCCTGAAGGCCATTCAATCTATCGCGAGGAGGTAACCTGATGGATAAGAAGACAGCAGTTTATATATGCACCGGATGCGGCATAGGAGACGCCCTGGAGTTGGATCCCATTAAAGAAATCGTCTCGGACGAATACAACGTGCCCATCTGTAAGGATCATCCCTTCCTGTGCGGGCCGGAGGGTGTGGAGCTCATAAAAAAGGACATTGACGAGGAGGGTGTCAATACCATCATTATCGCGGCCTGCTCCCAGAGGGTGAATTACGACGTCTTTGATTTCGGGCCGGACAAGATCGTTGAACGGGTCAATTTCAGGGAACAGGTGGCCTGGAGCCAGGCTCCCAAAGAAGAAGACACCCAAATGCTCGCTGGGGATAACATGAGAATGGGTTGTTCCAAGGCGCACGACACCAAGCCCCCGGAGCCCTTTAAGGCGGAAGAGGAGTATTCCAAAGATATCCTGGTGGTAGGCGGGGGTCTCGCCGGCATGACCGCGGCCCTGGAGACGGCCAAGGCGGGCTATAAGGCTGTACTGGTGGAAAAAGAGGACCGGCTGGGGGGGTTCCTGGGGAAGATGAAAAAGCGGGTCACCCTTCCCTATAAGGAGCTCACTGACACGGGGGTGGGCGATTTGATCAAGACGGTGGAAGAGAATGATAAAATCAAGGTTTACACCTCCGCCTCCGTGGAAAAGGTCGCAGGTGGTCCCGGCATTTATACGGTGGATATCAAGTCCAACGGGGACCAGGCCAGCGAGAGGATTGGCGCCGTTGTGCAGGCCACGGGGTGGGTCCCTTATGATGCCAACAAGCTGGGCCACCTGGGGTACGGGAAAATAAAGGACGTGATCACCAATGTGGAGATGGAGGAGATGGCCGCCGCCGGAAAAATCACCCGGCCCTCGGACGGAAGCGATGTGAAGAACGTTCTTTTTATTCAATGTGCGGGATCCAGAGATCCGGAACATCTCCCCTACTGTTCCTCGGTCTGCTGTCTTGTCTCCTTAAAGCAGGCCACCTATGTTAAGGAACAAAATCCTGAGGCAGTGAATTATATATTATATAAGGATATGCGGACGGTCGGCCAGGCGGAAGATTTTTACAGAAAGGCCCAGACCGATGGGAACGTATTCATCAGGGGAACCGCGGCGAATGTGGGTGAGGCCGGGGGGAAGCTCTTTGTAGAGGCCGATGACGAGCTTTTGGGTGAAAAAGTCAAGGTTGAGGACATTGATTTGGTGGTCCTGGCCGTGGGCATGGTGCCGAGTAGCAGGCCCGAGGTTACCCCCAGGATCAAGGCCCCGGAGGGGACGGAAGGGGCCGATGAGGAAGGCAAGATTGAGGTGCTGCCGGATTCCGGGTTTTTTGCCAACACGGCGCTGAACTTGCAGTACCGGCAGGGGCCGGAAGTGCCGACCCTGAAATACGGCTTCCCTGACTCCCATTTCATCTGCTTCCCCTATGAGACGCGCCGGACAGGCATTTACACGGCGGGATGCGTGAGGCGCCCCATGGAAACGGCCAATGTCATAGATGATGCTGCAGGCGCGGCCATGAAAGCGATACAATGTGCCGAAGCCACAGCCGAAGGCATCACAGTGCATCCCAGGGCCGGCGACTTGAGCTATCCCGAATTTAATATGAATCGCTGTACCCAGTGCAAGCGGTGTACAGAGGAGTGTCCCTTTGGGGCCATTAATGAGGACGAGAAGGCCAACCCCCTTCCCAATCCCACCCGGTGTCGGCGCTGCGGTGTGTGCATGGGGGCCTGTCCTGAAAGGATCATTTCCTTCAAGAACTATTCAGTGGGCATGATCGGCAATATGATCAAAGCCATTCATGTCCCGGAAGAGGAGGATGAAAAACCGAGAATCCTGGCACTCATATGCGAAAACGATGCCATGCCCGCGCTCGATATGGCCGGAATCAAGCGGTTAAACTGGAGCCCTTATGTCCGCTTCATCCCCTTGAGGTGCCTTGGGTCCATGAACCTGGTTTGGATCGCCGATTCCCTTTCCAGGGGTATCGACGGCATTCTCCTTTTCGGGTGTCGCCACGGGGATGACTACCAGTGTCACTTTATCAAGGGCAGTGAGCTGGCCAATACGAGGCTGGGAAAGGTCTCGGAAACCCTGGACCGGCTGGCCCTGGAATCTGACCGGGTGAAGTTTGTGGAGGTGGGCATCACCGATTATTATAAGATTCCCAAAATTATAGAGGAATTTATGGAGACCATAGAGTCGGTCGGGCCTAACCCGTATAAGGGCTGGTAGCAAGGCCTGCTCAACGCTACCCACCATCAATTCATTAGCGGAAGAGAGGTCGCTTATGGAAAAACAAGTGGGCTATAACCCCTCCTTTGCCCAAGAGGTTTTCGAGAATGTGGATGCCGGGGAAGAGATCAAGATGTGCATGAATTGCGGCGTCTGCGCTGCTTCATGTCCCCTGAGTCTCCATATGGACTATCCTCCCAGGCAGATCTTCAACATGATCCGGGCAGGCAAAAGAGAAGAGGTTTTAAACGCCAGGTCTATTATGCTCTGCACCTCTTGCTACACCTGTAAGGTGAGGTGCCCGAGGCAGATTCCTGTGATTGACGTCATGCACGGCTTGGCCCATTATGCTATTAAACAGGGTATCCTTACAAGAAAAGCGACAGCCAATTTCGGGCGTGAATTCTGGAATCAGATATATAAGTTGGGCCGGATTGACGAAAAGGATTTGTCCAGACGGGCCTTTTTTGCCAATGGCTTTCTGGAAGGGATAAAGAGCATGCTCAACTTCTCAGATATCGGAATAAAAATGGTCCTTCACAGGCGGATGAAATTACTTCCGGAGAAGAAGATCAAGGGGATCGATTCCTTCAGGAAAATGCTGGATAAGGCCGGGCAAATGGGGAAGGGAGGTGCCAGGGCATGAAATACTTTTTGTATTGGGGGTGCAGCCTTGAGGGTAGCGGAGCCAATTTTCTTGTTTCACTCAGACCCGCTTGTGAGGCACTGGACATGGAGTTCGAAGAGATCGAGGACTGGAACTGTTGCGGTGCCAGCGTTTCCTATGCCGGAGCAAACGATCTGGCCATTAAAGTTCTTAATGCAAGGAACCTCGCACTGGCGGAGGCCAAGGCGAATTACGACATCGTTGCTCCCTGCAGTTCATGTTATATTCAGATGATCAAGGTCAACCGGGAGATCCAGGAGGACCCCGAACTGTTGAAGCAGGTCAATGAATGTCTGGCAGAGGGGGGCATGAACTACAAAGGAACGATTAAGGTCCGGCATATTCAGGACGTTCTCTATAACGACGTGGGGCTTGCGAAGATCAAAGAAAGGGTGGTGAAGCCCCTAAACGGGCTCAAGGTGGCAGGATATGTGGGTTGCCAGTCCGTCCGGCCCTACGGCGAGTACGACAGTGTGGAGAAGCCGGTGGTTCAAGATCGCCTTTTGGAGGCTCTGGGTGCGGAGGCGGTGCCTTTTCCCAGAAAGATAAGGTGTTGCGGTTCGGGCATATTTCTCCCCGAGATAGATTATTGTTCAGAGCTGGTTAAGGATATCCTGGAAGATGCCATTGATCATGGAGCCAAGATCGTTTCCACTGTCTGTCCCATGTGTGCCATGAACCTGGAGATGTACCAGAGCAGAATCAACGATAAATACGGGACCGATTTTGATATGCCCATCGTCTACCTGACCCAGCTCATGGCCGTGGCCTTTGGAATGGATCCCAAGAAGGATGCGGCCCTGGGGTATAACGTCATTCCACCGGAAGGCGTGTTGCAGGCCGCTTTAGGTCATTAGAAGTGAAACCATAAACAATGGAAACCAAACCTCCGGGCACGGCCTCTGGGTTTGGTTTCCTTTTTTTTCCGGGGCTCTTGCTTGGGGACCCTGTGCGTACCAGGGAGAAAAAGATGAGTACACAAGAAAAACCCAAATGCACCCATTGCGGCACGGCAATGGAAAAATGGGAGGTCCCGACGAATTCAACTTGGGGCACGAAGTTCCTGTGGGTTTGCTTTAATGACGAGTGTCCTTATTTTGTCCGGGGCTGGGATCATATGATGAAGACCCAGGAAGTCAAGGCCTCTTACAGACACAGCATCAACCCGGACACGGGAACGGCCAGCCCCTTGCCCTGCTGGTCTTATGACGCCCACAAGGATAAGCTAATCCAGGATTAGTGGGGCACGCCCGGGGCCGCTGGAAGGTTGGCGCCGTCTGAACCTGGAGAAAAGGATTTTAAAGGCGAGACATGAAAAAAATTGGAAGGAATGATCCCTGCCCTTGTGGAAGCGGCAGGAAATTCAAGCATTGCCATCTGGGTAGAGAGGATGAACTTGAACAGGAAGTGATGAACGATTTTTCCCTGGAGATGAGTGAAAAAATAACCCGCCTGCCTCAGGTATGGTACGGGCGGTCCCGGGAGATTCTCGACGCCCTTGACATAAATAAGCTGACCGGGAGTCCCATGGGCATACGCTTTATCGACCTGAAGCAATACAAGGGGCTGGACATATTTGAATCCCGTGGTGAGGCCGTGGAAGGGACCGGCAGCATAGTTATCAATGTATTGAAGACCGCAAAGAGCGATCCAAACAACCTCTATATCGCCCTCTCCCCCCGGCTCGCGGACAGCACCCTCATTCACCAATTGGCACACGGCCTGGATTATTTGGGTGGTTCAAAGTTGCTTCCGGGTCTGGCCAAGCCCCTCAGTTTTGATCTGGGAATCCCCGTAGAACATCTTGAACACCCCCATGAATTCGGATACTGGCTCGACTACCTGCAGAGAGCATTTGATGTCGAACTCGATGCCGACGACAAGATCATCCTCTATCTTTACCAACATGACATGCTCATTGCAGGGGAAGATATCGCCGGGCAGAACAGGCTTATTGTCAAATCAAAATCAGAGCAGATATTAAGATTCCTCTCCGAGAAAAGCGAGGAGATCGACGGCCTCATCTGCGAACTCCCCGGGTATATCGGTTCGCGGGTGAACAAGGATGAGTGAAGGACCTGATCCCACTCCTCGCACCGCCGGAATCAGGTCTTCAATGCAAGGGTCTTTTCCCCGAAAAGGCTGAATTTAAGCCAGCGAAAGGCCAATTTGAGCAAGGCCGGGTCGTTGGTGGAAATCTCTTTCTTCAGATCAGAAGGGATTTCAAAGAGGCTCAAGAACCTGCTTTTCAAGACAAACTCCCTGAATTTGTCCAGGTTGTAAGAGGCCATGAAGAACATCTGGTACTTTCTGGTGGGATCCTGCGTCCCCAGTCCCTTGGAAGAGGTTATGATCTGGGTCCACTCATGATTTTGGGCGTTGTACTCCTTCACTCCCTCGTGTTCAAGCCATTCTTTCAGGGTCCATGATTGATCCTCCTCAAAACCAAGACAATGGCTCTCGTTGACTACAAAAAACTTCTCTTTCTCCTCCTTTTCTCCCTCCACCGCGGTGAAGGCCCTCCCCAGGGGATAGAGTCTACAGGCGGCTGGTCGGTCTTCATATATGCCGCAGCCCTGGGGGGTTACAAAGGGACAAGTGCGCCTTTCATCCTCGCTCATTTTGAGCTTCACCATGGGGAAGCGGCTGCGGTCTTGAACGCCCGTTTCGGTGTAGGCATCGAGAAAATCATCCGAGCGGAGGCCTAGGCGGTTCTTCATCCTGAGGATATCATAGGGGGTGAGTACGAGGTTGAGCCCGGCACAGCACTGATTAAAACAGGCGATGCCTTTGTGACACCTGAAATGAAATGTATCCCCCTCAAAAGGCCTAAACACCCCTTGGTTCATAAAGCGGCCCTCATGGTCTGTGGTACTGGGATTATGGCGTGTATAGTCCGACCTTTTTCATGGAGAAGACTTTCCCTCTGAGACCGTCGACCCGTCGGCTTTTATGGTGAAGAGCTTTTGTCCGAAAATGCCAAACTTTATCCATTCAAAGGCAAACTTAAGGAGTTCTACATCACTTCTTTTTATTTTTTCTATTTTAACTTTATCTACTTGGAAACGATCTAGAAAACTACTTCTGAATACAAAATCCCTAAACTTGTCGAGGTTATACAAGGCCATGAAAACCATCTTGAAGATCTGGGGATTGTCAATGTCCAGGTCCTCGGCCTGGAGAGGACTCGTCACCTCCGCAAAGAGGGTGTTCATCTGGTCGTAGATGGGAACGCCTTGGGCTACCAACCAGTTGGCAATGGGTTGCTTTTCATCCATCTTGAGTCCCTGGCAGTGCGAGGAATCGGTGATGAGACGAAAGGTGCCGTCATCATTCATGTCCAAGGGATACATCCTGCAGGGCCAGGGCCTTTCATTGTAAACGGTGCACCCCTGAGGGGAAACAAAGGGGCACTTTTTGTCATCTTCATTCATCTTCAAGACGACTATGGGAATGAGACGCCCTTCTTTGGGGACAATGATGGTATACTGGTCCAGGAAGTCATCGGCCGACATGGAAAGGGCGTTCTTCAACCTGAGCACGTCATAGGGCGTTAGCACGATGGTCACATCCTGGCAGCACTCTGTGAAGCACGGCACGCCAGGGGAGCAATCAAACTGGAACACATGATTGGCATCCATTCTGGCGTGACTATCACCTGTTTTGACTTTGCCTTTATCGTTTTCAATCATTCCTTTTATCCTTTCCGGGGTGTTTATCCCGGGAGGGGACAAAACCCTTGACTAATGGCTTGTGTTTGCTTTTTATAGAGATGCTCTATAACAACTCCCCTGGGGATGGTCAATGAAATAAATCTGAGGAGGAAAAGGGACGTATGACAGAGAGAACCTTAGCGATTATTAAGCCTGATGGGGTGGCAAGGCGCCTCACCGGAACGGTGATAAGACACCTGGAGGAACAAGGACTCTCCATCTTGGCCATGAAGATGATCAGAATGACGAAAGCCCAGGCCCTGGGTTTTTACAAAGTGCACGAGGACAAACCCTTTTATGAGAGTGTAACAGACTTCATGTCTTCCGGTCCTTGCGTGGTCATGGTCCTGGAAGGGGATGATGCCATCAAGCGGTATCGGAAGCTCATGGGCGCCACCAATTACAAGGAGGCGGAAGAGGGGACTATCCGTCGCGAGTTTGCCACGGATATCGAGAAGAACGTGGTCCATGGATCAGACTCGGAAAAGACCGCTCAATTTGAAATCTCTTACTTTTTCAATGCCTTGGAAATGGCAGGAAGGTAAGAAGACTGTCGTGACTCCGGACACCGTGCCGGTGTCCGGAGATCGTCCCCGCGGTATATAGAAAACGGGACTATTCTGTTTTTTCCCCTTCTTGGGGGGCTGATTGCTTTTCCTCTTTCAATCCCTTGATTTCTTCCTTAAGGCTTTCCACCTCGTTCTTGAGATCGGCTGAAGACTCCTCAAAGCTCTCTGTAGCCTTTTTGTCTTTGATCTCTTCAAAGCCCAAATACGCGGCCAAAGCCCCACCCAGGATGAGCATGGCAGGTACACCGCCCAACAGAATATCGAGGAATTCACTCCACCATATAATAATCCCAATAATACCCAAAACCAGTGCCGCCAGTCCTCCAGCTAAAGCTGCCATTTTATTACCTCCTTAACACTTTGGGATTCTAGTGCAACCCATGAGAAATTTTTATCCTCAAACTAATATCACAAAGGTCCCGGGGGTTCAAGCATATAATATTAGAATTTGATAAAATGGGGATTGACAGGGTCTGTCACGGGCCTTATTCTTCATTCGTGTGAATAGGCTTGGTATGGAGGTTGTCCAACGACCCAGGACGGTTGCACTGGCACCCGGGGGATGTCAGAAACAGGGAGGCCTGGGGATAGAGCATAAAAAAGGTCGATAATTGCCAAAAATGGGCATGATTCAACGTAAAATAGCGCTGGCTGCCCGAAAACGGAAATTTTAATAGATAAATGGTCTCAAAGCTTTTTTTTTGACATTGAAGTATAGATCATATAATATTAAACTTTTTATTTACACTTTTGCAGCCCAAAAGCCAGCGTAGCTCAGATGGCAGAGCAACTGATTTGTAATCAGTGGGTCGGGG
>CAZNLL010000032.1:0-29162 GCA_964573885.1 uncultured Desulfobacteraceae bacterium
AGGAGCCCGCGGGATGCCGCTGTGCCGATGTTCTCAGGGGGATGGCCAAACCCGTGGACTGCAAGCTCTTCAGGAAGGTCTGTACCCCCCGAAACCCTGTGGGCCCCTGTATGGTGAGCAGCGAGGGGACCTGTGCAGCCTACTTCAAGTACGATGAGTCCTAAATGAAACCCCTGTTTGGATCCATCAGGCTCTCTGATCGATCACGAGGTGACTATCTCGTCTTGAGAAAGGCCTCCAACACGAGACCTGTCATCTGGCTTGTTGAAGAAGACGGGGTTCAGGCTGTGGTCAAAGATTATAGTCCCCTGGGTTTTTTCTTCAGAAACATCATCGGCCGCTTCCTGGTGTGGCGGGAGAGCAAGGCATTAAGAAGGCTGAGACAAACGGAAGGGGTGCCCCGTCTCTTCCGGGTAATCGACGGCCTTGCCCTGGTCCTTGAAAAGAGCCCGGGGAGGAGTGTTGAAGGCCTGGAGCAGACCACCCGCCTTCCAAGGCGCTTTTTTGACGACTTACAAGCCTTGGTAGACCGATGCCACGAGAGGGGCGTAGCCCACTGTGATCTCAAGCGGGCCGCCAATATCCTCGTAGATCCAAACTGGGCCCCCCACATTATCGACTGGGGGGCGTCCATCTGCAGGGAGGAATTCAGGTTTTTCCCCTTCAGCCGGATCTACCAAAGGTTCCTCCTGGACGACTATACGGCCGTAACCAAGCTCAAACTCCGCCATATTCCCGAGGCCGTAAGCGACCGGGAAAAGGACCTATACAGCTATCGTGGCAAGGCGGAAAACACCGTGAGGGCGGTCAGGGACAGGTTGCGGGAGTTGCTCCAAAAGGTCTCCTGAAAGCCTTTTGGAGCCTTAGGAAACAGTGCCGTTGTCTGATCTCAAAAAGCCCACAAACCCGTCTATGGCGTTTTCAAGAAAAAACTGCTCCCTCTCCTGATCGCGGGGGTCCATGTGGTGAAAGGCCTCCAGGTTGGGGTCCTCTTGGATCAGGATCTCCATACAGCGCTTTTTAAGGTCGGCATCCCCCTTGTCCATCTCTCTGTGAATAATGTCCTTCCACAAAAGAAGCTGGCCCCGATAGACCTTCAAGAGCCGGTGGGAACTCTCGGCCGCGCCAAAATGGGCGAAGCGGATGGGCAGATCGGGCAACTCAAGTAACCGGTCGATGCTTTCCAGGCACGGAGCGAGGAAGAACCTGGGGGGTGTCGCCGGTCTCAGGTATTCCTTTCTCTTAATCACTTGATATACGCCACAGGCCTCACCCGCATAAAGCCTGTTTTTGTAAACAAAGCTCAAATGATGGGCGGCATGACCCGGTGTTTCCATCACCTTGAGACCTTTTACATCCGCCCGGGCATGAGGGATCAGTTGTGCGGGGTCCACCGGGCCGGGCTCACCGTATGCCTCGGCGATGTCTCCCAGTACCTTCAAGCTGCCGGCCCACAGTGTGGAAGGCTCCACCAGGTAGGGAAGGGCCTTTTCATGGCAAATAACCCTGGCCTTGGTATAGTGGTCGAGCACGGGGGCCAGCCCCCCTCCATGATCAATGTGGATGTGGGTGAGCAGGATATAGTCCACTTTACTGGTCCCCATATCCTCCAGCGATTCAATCAGCCGGTGAGCCGTGCTGGCGGGTCCCACGTCCACCAGGAGGGTGTTTCCGTCTTCACACACCCAGGTGCCGAAAAAGTTGCTGTACCCGGGCAGGTCTTGTTTGATTTCAACGAGGTTCTCTTTCATGCGCTTTATGGCTCCTTATCAGATCGACTTTTTTGAGTGATCTCCTTGGGCCTTGGTTGCCGTCCGGCCCCGCACCCCTCCGGGAATCGGTATACATAGATAGGATCCCGGGAAGACCCCGGGCGCAGCACCTCATGGGGCTGCCAGCCCGGGAGGGAAAAATTGCATGAGACCACCCGGGTGCCCGGCCGGAGTTCACCCTCCAGTTTCCGTACCAATCTTTTCAAAACATCCGGGAAAAGGTAGCAAAACACCACGTCCGCCTCCCCCAGATTTATGGACCAAAAACTCCCCCACTTCACATGTACCCCTTTTGAAGCCGCGGCCAGGACCCTGGCCATGCCGAAGGCAAGAGGATTTATCTCAATGCCCAGCGCCCTTACCCCGTAACGCCTGTGCGCCGCCCGGAGAACCCGCCCGTCCCCACACCCAAGGTCCACAAGCAGTTCCTCCGGCCTCATGGCCACTGTATCCAGAAAGGCCCTTAAGCGCACCGAAGAGGTAGACACAAAAAGGGCCCCCTTGGTCACAGGGAGGGTCCCTCCCGCTGCAAGCACATAGAGGAGTTTGAAGACAAAAAAGGATCCAGCCCCAATGAGAAAGACAATGACCCAGGTTGCCATGTTATCCTCCTGTCGGTGTTAGAGACCCTTCACTTCGGCCCGGCCACACCGGGACCTCTCATAAAAATCCCGGCGACCCCCCAAGGCGGGACTGGCCGGGGTTTTTTAGATTTTCCCATTGCCATGGGGCTTTTCAAGACCCTTTGAGCTTTTTCCTCACATACTCATAAACCTTCGGATGGGTACACACCTCATAGTATTTCCGCGACGTGTGCTGTATAAGCCTCAAATCGTCGGCCCTCACGTATTCGATACGCGCCTCCCGGATGATCAGGCGCTGGTATTTACCGGTCACCGTGGGAAATTTACCTGTATGGAGCTTTAAAAGGCCCTTGTGTAGCTCAGGGATGGAACACTGAAGTGTCTTTAGTCTGATCTCCCTGGTGAGTTTTTTAAAGGCCGAAGCGTTGAGTTCAATGCCATTGAGATTATAGCGATAGTAAATATCATCAGGGGTGGCCTCAATCTGCTCGTCTGGAACGGTTTGATACACGTAAACATTAAAAGGCGGAGGATTTTCGGAAAAAAGCCTGCGCAAGGGCTTGGCACATCCAGACAAACGGTCTGAGAGGTTAATCGCCGAAGAGATCATGATTCGGTTGTCTCCGTCAAACAGAAAGGTGGGTGGGCTGTTATTAAAGGCGATGCCGGTGCCGATTTCAAGAGTGGGGAGGCCGTGTTTCCTGCTCTTTTCGTTATACCGCCTGACAATAAGAAGAATATTGATGGCCAGCCCGCACGCCCGGGCAACGGCATACCAGCCTTGGGGGGTCTGCTCCTGTTCGAAAATGGAAAGGATCATGGCGTCCCCTTCAATGAACACCTTTACAGCCCCGTACTCCTTCAACACCTCAGTGACGGGATCAAAAAAGTTCAGGCTGAAATAGGAGGCAGGGTTCAGTCCCCTCTGCTTCATCCGGTGGGTAATCCCCGTAGATCCCCTTACATCCGCCTTGAGCACCACATGGTTGATAATGGGCTTCTCTTCCAAAGCGTATTCGTTGGGAAGTAAAAATTCATAAAGGGTGTTGTTTGTCCGGGAAAGCTTGACAACACTTTCGTCCCGGGCCAGGTTGATAAATTCCATGGCCTCTCTCACCGTATTATAGTTCTGAATATCCCGATGATAGCGAGCAAAGGCCCGAAGAAAGCGAAGGAAATACTCCTTTCGCTCTTGTGGCCCGGTCTTGTCAATATACTTGACGGTCTTTCGAAGGGCAGCCAGTGAAAAGGTCTTCCCGTCAGGTCTCTTGAGGCGTCTCAATTTATTGGCAATATCTTTTCTCACCTTCGGTTCAATGAGATATTGCAGGGCCTGTTGCGGCGGCAGGGGGGGACAATATTCCCGGTAAACAGGCCGCATGGCATAGGAGGCCATCATCCTTTTTGTGACCCCGATTCTATCCAGCTCTTTGTAAAAAAAATCGAGGTGCTTCTTCTGCCTCCTGGCCTGCTCCCTGAGCCCTTGGAGGACCTCTTTGGCTGCTTTTTGACCTCTCAGGCTTTTGTAATCCTCTTCTGATTGGAACCAATTGAACAGGGCATCGATATTGTCCACTTCCTTGAGTATTCCGTCCATTTGCGCGTCATAGGCCTCTTCCGAGCCCAAACCCGACGCTCCCCCGGCCCCCTCCTGGAATGGGGCCGAAAAGGAAACATCCAACCGGCCCAAAAGGGTCTTAATCAGGGGCAAAAGAATATCGTAGCGGTCGGGATCTTCAAAACGATGCCCCAGCAAGACGTATTCTTCCACCATGAGAAAATCGTCGGAGGGATTCTCCGTATAAAGGAGAGGATTTGAGAACAGGGCTGCAGAAGCCACCGCATTCATCCCGAAGTTTGCCTCCCGCATCTCCTTGAGATCGGATTCCTGCACCTCGGCCAGATACCGGCACAGCTCGGAGCCCACGCTTCTTGAAATGGACGCCCTGTTCTGGCGGATATCCGATAGCCTTGCCCGGAGCCTGGTGAGCGCGGCGAGGTCGTCCTTGCTCCCTGAATCCCGTCCCCAAAGGGTGTCTTTTTGTTCCCCCTGTCTGTAGGCCACTTCATAGTCGCGAACCATGTTCCGGAATTGCTGGAGAAAGGCATCATACTGGGTCCGGAGTTCTTCAACGATCATTTTGACCACGGCCGTCTGGGCAAGGTAGTCGATCTGGATCTCTCGAGCCAGCTTTGCCTTATTCAGGGCGGCCTCCAATACCTCCCTGCAAAGCCGTTTAAACTCATCCCTTTCTCTGACCCAGGTGGAGGATCCGTCCCTGGGCAGAATCTCTTCCGCCTTTGCATACCTGCCGATGACCCTTAGGGCGATCTTTTGGGTGGCCTTCAAAAGCCCTGCACTAAGCAGGACATCGTGGCGGATGTTGTCCACACCCCGGGTTAACCTGTCGAGGGAATAGCTGACGGAGTACACCTTAAGGCGCTGGTCCGGCGCACTTAAAGCGCTGGCTGCATATGCAGTGGAGTTATCCATTCTCAGATCTCATGAAGGGTCTGAACTTTTTTAGGCCTTATCTGCCCGCCTTTGAAGGCTCCCGCCCTTGCGGAAGTTAAGGCCAACCCGTGGATTAATAACATGATTTTTGCTTTCTAGCCAACAAATAATGGACCTAACCCCCAGAATTCCCCTGCCCTCTCTTTACAACCCAGAGGCCCTGTTGCTAATCTGGCCTCGGGGCTGCAGCCCCCCAAGATCTATTTGCGGGACCCTCCTCGAGGTTCTTCCCTTCCCGGAGGGGAGCCGAAGGCCATCGTCTTTTTGAAGAAGACACCCCATGGGAAATGCTTTAAAGAGAAAGGGAATCAGACATAAACAGGCCTCAGGGAGTCGGTCTTTCTTGCTCCTCTCCCTTATTGCCCTGCTTATTGGAGGAGTCCTGCTCTTCCTTTTCTCCAAGCCCCTCCTCACTGGGATCGGCAAATATCTGGTCCGCAGTGATCCCGCTGCGCGCGCGGAGGCCGTGGTGGTGCTCTGGACAGGCGTTGACTACTATCCCCGCCTTATCGAGGCCGCCAGGCTCTATCGAGAGGGGCTGGCTGGGAAGGTGGTGATCAATGGAAATCGAAAAACAGAGGTCCTTAGGAATCTTGAGAAAAAAGGCTTTAAACCCGCTGTCCCCTGGCACACGGATTTTGTGCGCATCCTTCAACTCCTGGGTGTTCCATCCGGAGACATCATTCCCCTGAGCGCCGAAGACGTTTACGATACTGTCAGCGAAGCCCAGGTGGTAGGTACGGCACTCATACATCGGGGATTCTCAAAGATTCTCATCACCACGAGCAAGTTCCACACCCGTAGGGCGGGCCATATCTGGGAAAGGGCCTTCCCCGACAGGCTCGAAATCTCCATGGTTGCCGCCCGGGAGGACCCTTACCAACCCCAGGGATGGTGGAAGAAGGGACGGCAGATAAAGTGGGTGCTTTCGGAATACGGGGCATGGCTCTATGCCCTTTTATGCCCCGGAAAGGGGCTGCCTCTCCCCTCGCCGGATGAGCCTGCGAGGTAGGGCTTGATAAGTCAGGGGGCATGGAGTATACTCCCCTTCAGTTTTCTCATGAGAATTTTTTGCAAGGAGATACTGCATGGATCGAGAGCCGGATATGGACAGGGACACCCTTATGGAAGATGCAGCTGAAGACCTGGATTACGTGAAAAAGGGTTATAACAGGCGGGTTCAGGGCCCGGACGGTGGTAACAAGAAGGTCATCATCCTCTGCAGCGCAATCCTGCTGGTGGCCATTGTCATTCTTTTCTTCTTTTTCGGAAAAGACGGCCAGGTTTCCCCCGGGGAAATAGCCTCCATACAGAGCCGGCTCGGCCGGTTGGAGACAGGGGCTTTACGGACTACGGACGTAAAGGAAAAAATAGCCCGACTCGGAACAGCGCAAAAGCAGATCCGGGAATCTATTGACAAATTAGAGCGCTCCATAAAGGCTTCTAAGCAGCAGATGAATGCCTTGAGACAGGGCCTTGAAGAGATGGAAAAGAAGACGGCCGCCCTGTCGGAGAAAACCGTGGCCCCGGCCCCTGCTCAAAAGGAAACCGCCTCTTCGGCCGAGGTCCGGTATTATGAAGTACAGCCCAAGGATACCCTTTACCGCATTGCTCTAAAGCACGGGCTTTCCGTTCAAGAGCTGTGCCGTCTTAACAATATAAACCCAAACCAGGCCATACACCCGGGCCAAAAGCTGCGGATTCCCCGGGCTACCCGGTAGGTAAACCCCATGCCATGGGTCTGCATAAGAGGCAAGACCGGGATCGACGTCCCTCAGGATGAAAGGTCCCACATGAGGCTGCGGGCATGAAAATCACGGAAGAGATCTACCAGGTAGGCGGGCCGCCCTTGACCTCTCCCCAGGACGCAGCTATTTACCTCATTAATTTTGAAGGTCATGCCGCCCTTGTGGATGCCGGTTGCGGCAACGCCCAAGACAGGGTCATGGAGAATATCCAGGCATGTGGCGTAGCGCCTGAACAGATCCAATACCTTCTGATCACCCATTGTCATTATGATCACACAGGTGGAGCCGGAGGGCTTATCCAGGCAATCCGCTGCCAGGCCATAGCCCACGAACTGGACGCCCAGTTCATGGAAAAGGGCAATGACAAAGTAACGGCCGCCAAGTGGTATGCGTCCAAGTTCAACCCCTTCCCCATCCACAGAAAACTGATTCTTCCCAAGGAAGTGATTGATCTCGGAGGCAGACAGATCGAGGCCATTCATACCCCGGGACACTCTCCAGGTTCTGTGGTGTATCTTGCTGAATCAGAGGGCCTCCGTGTCCTCTTTGGACAAGATATCCACGGTCCCCTCGACAAGACCCTCCTATCGAACAAGGAAGACTATCTTCGCTCTCTCCAACTCCTCTTATCCCTTGAAGCCGATATCCTCTGTGAGGGCCACTACGGAATATTCAAGGGTAAAGAAGGCATCAAGGATTTTATCCGGTCTTTCATGCATTAACACCCTTCCCTTTACAGGCTGTAAAAAATCGTAACAACGTCTACATCAAGGCCCTTGAGTGCGATCGCTCAAGGCTGGAGCGACTCAAAGAAGCGTTGAAAGGAAGAGAAAACATGCTCTACATGGTCGATTACCGGGAGAAGAAAAAAGAGGTTTACCAGGAATATCGACGTCCCCTTGCAAGCTGGATTGTGGGATAGGATGCACGAAATCGGGCCAGGATAGGGATTTGGTAGAAGGACTATGTTTTAAGGTTTTGATTTTCCATCCAGATCCTGTATATTCTCTCTGAGACCTCGCAGAGAGGTCCTCGTCTTATGAACAGAAATCCAAGCGGGTTCCCATACGACCTGCGAGGCCCTAGAGGGAGTTGTGCGCACCTTCGCCCCGGAAATCATTGATTTTCTGAAGACGGACGTCTGGCGGATCCGTTCAGAGACCCTTCCCGGACCCAAATCCTTTGTACTCAAGCTTCTCCGAATTATCCTCCTGGCCTTCCGGGGGTTTAAGGAAGACCGGGTGTACCTCCGGGCCTCAGCCCTGACCTTCTATTCTCTCCTCTCCCTTGTCCCGGTGGCGGCCCTGGCCTTTGGTGTGGCCAAGGGCTTTGGTTTTGAAAAGCTCCTCGAAAAACAGCTTTACGCCCGGTTTACTGGCCAGGAGGCCATTGTCTCAAAGGTCATTGTCTTTGCCCACTCCTACCTGGAAAGCACCAAGGGGGGGATCATAGCAGGCATCGGCCTGGCCGCCCTTTTCTGGGCCGTTATCAAGGTGCTGTCAAACATAGAGTACGCCTTCAATGACATCTGGGGGGTGAAAGAGGCCCGCAGCTTTGGGAGAAAATTCAGTGATTATCTCTCTATTATGATCATTTCCCCGCTTTTGCTCATCGTATCCAGCAGTGCCACAGTCTTTTTGAGAACCCAGGTGACCCTGATCACCGAACGGATAGCCCTCCTGGAACATTTGGGTTTCATCATTTTCTTCCTCCTCAAGCTGCTGCCCTACCTCTCCATATGGGTGCTCTTTATCTTCACCTACATCATGATACCCAATACCAAGGTGAGCCTCCGATCCGGTATTGTGGGCGGCATTGTGGGCGGCACCATCTACCAGATTGCCCAGTGGGTCTATATTACGTTCCAAATCGGTGTGGCCAAATACAATGCCATTTATGGGAGTTTCGCCGCCCTCCCTCTTTTTCTCATATGGCTGCAAGTGAGTTGGCTCGTTGTTTTGTTGGGTGCGGAAATCTGCTTTGCCCATCAGAATGTGGACACCTACGAATTCGAGCCCGATTCCTTTCAAATAAGTGCCTATTTCAAGAGCCTCCTTTCCCTGGGAGTCGCCCATCTCGTCATAAAGCGCTTTACTCGCGGTGAAAAGCCCCTTACTGCAGCCCAGATCTCCCATGCCCTGGAAATCCCTGTGCGCCTGGTGCGCCAAATCCTCTATGAACTGGTTGGCAGCGGCGTTCTTTCGGCAACAACCACCGGGGCCTACAAAGAAATGGCCTACCAGCCCGCACGGGATGTGAACGGGTTGACGGTAGGCCGCGTTATCGAGGCCTTGTCTAAAAGAGGGGCCGACACCCTGCCTGTTCCTCACACTCAAGAAATCAAGGCCCTTTCAGAGTCCCTGGAGGCCCTGAGAGAAGATCTAAGGAAGTCCCCGGCAAACAAACGGTTGAAAGACATCTAAGCCCCATCAATTCCTGACGACTTGACGGGGCATCAGGGACATCCTGTTTTGAAGTGAACGAGGTCTGATCCTGCCATGGCAACCAATTCCCTGCGAACCCGGTTTCAGGTCTTTCTGGTCTGCCTTTTTGCCGTGATGGTTCTGGGAACGGCCGGTTTCATGCTCACCGAAGGCCTTTCTCTGACGGACGCCGTCTATTTCAGTATCGTCACCATCGCCACGGTCGGGTATGGAGATATTCACCCTGCGACCCAGGCCGGTAAAGTGGTGGCCATTTTCCTGATCATCACGGGGGTGGGGACTTTTCTGGGCGTGGTGGCCAATGCCACAGAGATGATGCTCAACCGCCGGGAGAGGGAGGTTCGGCACCAGAAACTCAATATGATCATCGGGGTCTTCTTCAGTGAAGTGGGCATGGAATTGCTGGCCCTGTTCTCCAGAGCCGATCCTCATGTAGACAAGATCAAGGAAATGCTCGTGCTCACCCAGAACGCCTCCAAGCGGGAATTTGAGGCCCTGGCCCGGCACCTAAAAAAATACCGCTACACCATAGATCCCCAAAAGGTTGAGCTTCAGGAATTGCGCGACCTCCTTTCCCGGAAAACCGGGGTTCTCTTGCGTTTGCTGGAGAACCCTAACATCCTGGAGCATGAATCCTTTTCAGACCTGCTCAGGGCCGTATTCCATCTCAATGAAGAACTCAGGAGCCGAAGGGACCTTACCAGACTCCCGGATACGGACAAGGCCCACCTTGCAGGCGACGCGGCCCGGGCTTACAGGCGCCTGGTTCATCAATGGCTGGATTACATGAAACACCTCAAGGAGCACTATCCCTATTTGTATTCCCTGGCCATGCGAACAAACCCCTTTGATAAACAGGCGTCGCCTATTGTCACATAAGGGGGAGACAACACAAAAGATGTCACCCTCACCCGCATAAACAGGCACCGGGAGGGGTTGATCAGTCCAAACCAAGGAGGCCCCATGATAGATATCTCCCAGATCGACTATTCGGTCCTGGATCGGCCCGAAATTCTCGTGTCTCTCTTCCATCCCAGACCGGAGTGGGGTGAACCCGGTTCCGGGGCTCCGTCCACCGAGCTTTTGATCCCGGTGGAAGGGGATATTGTGGTGGGGGGCAGGTTCCACGGGGCCGGTGCCTCAGCACCCACCATCCTCTTCTTTCACGGAAACGGGGAGATAGTGGCCGATTACGATCAATTGGGTCCCGTGTACACCCGCCTGGGACTTAATTTTCTGCCTGTCGATTACCGGGGTTACGGCCGCTCAACAGGGGAGCCCACCATCACGGCCATGATGCGCGACTGTCATGTCATCTACGATTTTGTGAAGACCTGGCTCAAAGAAAACCGCTATACCGGACCGTTCATGGTCATGGGCCGGTCCCTGGGCAGCGCCTCGGCCCTGGAACTGGCGGCCCATTACAAACCGGAAATCCACGGGCTCATCGTGGAAAGCGGTTTCGCCCTGGCAGGCTCCCTGCTCCAACTGCTGGGCATCCCTGTGGAGGCCCTCGGGTTCAGAGAAGAGCAGGGATTTCGAAATGTGGACAAGATCAAGACCTTTGACAAGCCCACCCTGATTATCCATGCAGAACAGGACCAGATCATCCCCTTCTCGGACGGGCAGGCCCTCTATGAGGCCTGCGGCGCCTCGGACAAGACCCTGCTCAAGATCCCCGGGGCCAATCACAATGATATCTTTCTCCGGGGCCTCTCCGAATACCTGCAGGCCGTGAGGACCTTGGCAGCCAAAATTATATGAAAAATCAAAAGATTAGGTTGGCAACCCGGAAACTCTCCTGTTTACACCGTAACTTACTTTTTCACATCGAAAAAACAAAGACTTAGCTTGTCAAAAAAGAAATCTTCCTATATAGTTGTTCTGCTATGCATATTTCTTCCCGCCAGGACCGGCTTCATGCCTTTATGGAGGCGTGCCGCAGGCAGAATCTCAAGATTACGCCCCAGAGAATCGCCGTTTACAAGGCCCTCATGGACAACACAAGGCATCCCTCGGCGGACGACGTTTTTCAAAGGGTGAGGAAAGACTTTCCGCGTATATCCTTTGACACGGTCAACCGGACCCTCCTGACCTTTACTGAAGCAGGCCTCATCCATATCCTGGAAACCCCTGGAGGTCCCAGGCGGTTCGACCCGGACACCAGTTCCCATCATCACTTTCACTGTATCCGTTGCGGCAGGATCATCGATTTTTGCCATGACCTTTACGATAAACTTGAGCTCCCGGAGGAGATGGAAAAAGAGTTCAGGATTTTAAAAAAGACGGTTGTGATCACCGGGTATTGCGATCGATGCCGGGGATCAGAGTCAGCGTCGTAAACCAAAACGGCCTGACCGTTCCCCTTATGCATTAAATCCGCAAAACGCCTTTCACGCATACATGAACACCCTCTTATGAGCCACCCGGGGCCGCTGCCTTGCAGGCGCCCGGCATCCTTTGTTACCCCTTGTCTGTTGAGGTCTCCATGACCAGGCACCGCACCCTCTTCCTTTTTACCCTTGCCTTGCTGATCTGCCTGGCCGCACCCGGGTTTGTCCGGGCCTGGCCCGGCACCGGCGAATGGATCCCGGTCTACAAGGGGGGTGTATTCCTTCAGGACCCCAGCGGAGACGCCTCAGGCTCCAGAAATATCGTGGCCGATCCCACCCACGATGCGGCCTTTATCTTCAATGACGGCCAGTACATCTATTTTCGATTGCGATTGGATGAAAGCCCTGAAGGCAAGGGAGGACAAGGTCTCCTCCAGTCCTTTGGCTGGGGCGTGGAGATCGATACCAACCTGACCGCCGCCGACTATGAGTGGCTCCTCATAGTGGACGGAATCGCCAAGACCGAGCTCGTCGAACTCCGCCAGAATGTGGTGCAGGGCACCCTGGGCGACCCGGGAGACAATACCGAGACCATTTGTGCCACCGTTCCCCTGGCAGGGAACCACCAGATCAGTCCCGCGGACACGGCCATAAACGGCGACCAGGACTACTTTCTGGACTGGCGTTTCCCCTATGACACCTTCAAGCAGTGCACGGGGTTGACGGACTCTTCCCCCCTGCGGCTCTTTTTCGGGAGTTCCCCCAGCGCCAACAGCCTCCGGGAACAGGGGGGCGACCTGGTGGGCGGCTCGGACCTCTACACGGGATTTTCCGACTATGTCACCCCCTTTGGGACCCGGCCCACCACCGGGGCCGTGAGGTTCGTGCAAGACCTGGCCGGAAACGGCGACGTCACCGTCATTGATGCGGGCAACCCCGTCTATGTCCGGGTGGACGACGGCGATCAAAATCACAGTTCCGCCACCCTCCAGACCGTTACGGTCACGCTGACCACCCCATCCGGGGACAGTGAGACCCTGGTCCTGACCGAAACCGGGGTTGATACGGGCGTCTTTACGGGCTCTTTGCCCTCCCTCACCGCCGCGCCCATACAAGAAGACGGAACCATGCAGGTTGCGGCCCCGCAAGAGACCGTCACGGTGACCTATGTTGACGGTATTGACGCCGACCTCGACCTGGACCAGCCTCGAACCGACACGTTATCCGTCCTCTCCCCCCTCATGTCCGCGGCCAAGACGGTTTCACCCACGAGCAGCGCCGCAGGCGGCACCCTGACCTACACGGTGACCATCACCAACAGTGGGGATGCGGACGGGGATCTCACCAAAATCACCGACCTCCTCCCCACGGGATTTCAGTATGTGCCCGGATCGAGTGCGGGTGTTACCTCCGCCGACCCGACCATCAACGGTCAGATCCTTACCTGGGAGGGCTCCTGGACTGTACCCAAGAAGACGGGAGAGGTGAACGGAACCGTCATCCTCTCTTTCCAGGCCCAGGCAGGCACGGCATCCGGCACCTATTATAACAACCTGAGCGTCCTCGGAAGCAACTTCATCCTGGTCCTGACCGGGGATACCGCCCCTGTACAGGTGGGGGGGCCCCTTATGACCCTGACCAAAGCGGTGGATCAGGCCCAGGGCAACCCTGGCGAAGAACTCATCTATTCGGTTCAGTACCACAATGTGGGTTCCGGCCCTGCCCATAACCTCATCATCATGGACACGGTTCCCCCTGAGACCACCTATATACCGGGAAGTCTCAGGCTGGGGGATGCTTCCTCCTCCTATGCCACGGCCACCCCCAAGACGGACGCGGCCGGGGATGATGAAGGGGAAGTGAGTGGAAGCAATATCATTTTTACGGTGACCGTCATTGCCCCGGATGACGGCGTACCGGGCTCCGGCCCTGACCAGGGCAAGGCCTATTTCAAAGTCAAGATTGAATGAACGGACAGCCGCCGGCTGTCCATGAACCCCTGTCCGCCCCGGCGGACCCAACATCAAGGAGGAGAATGGTTGTGAAGAGAGAGAAAAGAATTTTTTTCTTATGCCTTGCGGCGCTTCTATTCCTGTGGAGCGGACCGGAGGCAAGGGCCCAGAATCAAGGACCCCAAATCAAGATCGAGATCGACGTGAAAAAGGAGGTGGAGGTCTTGAAAGGGGGCACATGGACCGTCAACCACGTGCCCGTGGATACGGTCAAAAAGGGGGATGTCCTTCTATACACCCTCCAATACACAAATGAAGGAGAAAGGCCCGCACAAAACGCCACCCTCGTGGACCCCATCCCCCAGGGAACGGCCTATAAGGCGGAAAGTGCCTGGGGAAAAGGGGCGGAGATCACCTTCAGCATTGACTGGGGAAAGACCTATCAGCGCCCGCCCGTGACCTACAGGGTTGAAAAAAAGGACGGCACCGTGGAGGAGGTGACGGCACCTCCAGACACATACACCCACATCAAATGGCTTATCAATGGGCCCATTCCGCCCAATGGTTCGGGCGATGTGGGCTTCAAGGCCAGGGTCAGGTAAGGCGGTCTCCTGACCTGGTCCGAAAATAGTTTCGGTTTCAAAGGCAATCTCTTAACCAAACATGATTTAAAAAAAGGGGGGATAGAAATGAGACGAAAAGCGTATTTCTTATTTGGGTTACTGATCCTGGCCCTGTTCTTGCCGGGCCAGGCCATGGCCGCAGGGACTCCTGCGGGCACGGTCATTACCAACCAGGCCTATGCGGACTACCAGGACGCCAACGGAAACGCCCTGCCGCGGGTCTTTTCAAACGAGGTCACCACCGAGGTAAGCCAGGTGGGCGGGGTAAGCCTGGATCCCGCCACGGCCGTCAAGACGGCCAAACAGGGCACCTCCGCCGGGTATGGGGTGACCGTCACCAATTCGGGCAACGGAACCGATACCATAGACCTGGCCGTGGACATCTCGGCCTGCCCGGGGTGGACCGCCACCATCTACTGGGATGAGAACGGAAACGGTGTCAGGGACACCGGTGAAGACACGGTCGTCTCGGACACGGGGAGCCTGGCCGCGGACGGCATCTATCATGTGGTCATTGTGGTGGACGTCCCTGGAGGCACGGCCAATGACACCCAATGTGACGCCGTGTTGACGGCCACCTCCCAGTTTGACGGTGGCGTCACCGCCACGGGCACGTATACCACCCGGGTGGAAGACGCCGTGCTGGAGGTGACCAAGTCGGCGGACCCTGCCACCGGGGTCAAGCCGGGAGATACCATCACCTATGCCCTTGAGGGACACAATACGGGATCGGCCACGGCCGAGTCGGTGGTGGTCACGGATCCTATTCCGGCCAACACCACCTATGTGACCGGCAGTATCCGCATCGGCCCTGTGGGCGGGACCTATGCCACGGCCAATCCCCAGACCGACGCCAAAGACGGGGATATGGCCGATTACAACGTGACCACACCGGGGGCGGTCACCATCGCCTGGGGCGATTCCGCACCCGAGCCCGATCCCACGGGAAGCGGCGTGATCTATTTCCAGGTCCAAGTGAACGCCAGTGTGCCTTCGGGCACAGCCGTCAGCAATACGGCGGATGTGGATTACGCCATCGCGGGCAACCCGCAGCCCACTTATAGTTCAACCACGGCCCAGTTTACCATACAAACCCTGCCGGCCCTGCTCCTGGATCCGGATAACGCCAAATCCGGGAATCCCGGGGACCAGATGGTTTACCCCTTCACGGTCACCAACCAGGGCAATGCCACGGACACGGTGGATATCACTTATACCTCCAGTTCCGGGTGGACCTGGGCTATCTGGGAAGATCTGGACGGAAACGGTATCCCTGGGACGGACGGTGATGCAAAACTGAGCGATACGGACGGGGACGGCATTATCGATACAGGGGCACTGACGCAGGGACAGAGCAGGAGCCTCCTTGCCGTGGTGACCATCCCGGCGGGCACCTCGGACGGCACCGTGGATACCACCGTGATTACAGGCACTTCCAGTCAGGACACGGGGGTGAAGGACACGGTGACCCTGACCACCACGGTCACGGCCCCCAGTCTCAGTATCGTCAAGGCGGTAAGCCCTACGGGTGCCCAGCCGCCCGGCACCGAGCTGACCTACACGGTAACGGTGACCAACAACGGGACCGGGAATGCCACCAGTGTGGTCATCACGGACCTTATCCCTGATTTCACCACCTATAAGGCCGGATCCATGAGGACAGGGGCCTCTACGGGCACCCTGACAAGCAGGACGGACGCCTCTGATGGAGACGGGGCGGCATATAACAGCGGCATAAACGCCGTGGTGGTGGGTAACAGCGGGTCTCTCAGTATAGGACCGGGCGGTCAATGGATCGTGGAGTTTAAGGTCACCATCGACTAGGCCCATGTGGCAAACCCTATAGACTGAGAGTGCGCTCGTGACAGGGGTAGTGCGTTATATCCTACCGAGGATCCCTTTCCTGGCAGCGGTTATTACCGCCTGCCTGTGGCTCATCCTGTGTGGGCCAGGGGAGACGTCCGCCCTGAGCCCCCCTCCGGGCACCCCTGTCGTGAACCGGGCCGTGGCCCAGTATGCGGATGCCAACGGCAACCCCCTGCCTGAGGTCAGTGCGGAGGTGGAGACCCCTCTTTCGGGAGGCCCGGTCCTGGGCATCCAGAAGCTGGAAAGCTCCGACCCGGTGGCCATGGGAGCCCTCCTTACCTATACCATCCTTTATGAGAACATGGGCAACGCCCCGGCCACCGCGGCCACGGTCACGGACACCCTGTCCGGGTACGTGGTATTCCAGAGCGCTTCGGCCGGGGGCGTGTACACGCCCGGTCCTCCGGGAGGGGGCACGGTCACCTGGGATCTGGGGACCCTTGCCGCGGATGAAACCGGGGAACTCACCGTGGAGGTGAGGGTCAAAACCCCGGCGGATTTTCCCCCGGGTGATCCTGATGTCATAGAGGACGGGACCCTGATCCGGAACACGGCCACCATCAATTCCAACGAAGGCCCTGCCACGAAAACCATTGTCACCACCGTGGGAGAGGCCCCCAACCTGGAGATCACCAAGTCCGGGTCCCCGGAAATCATAGCACCCGGGGGCATCATCACCTATACCCTGGCTTACCAGAATATCGGGAATCAGCCCGCCACGGCCGTGACCATCAGAGATGATCTCCCTGCAGGGACCGCTTATGTACCGGGGTCCCTTACCGGGCCCGGCACCATCAATGGAAGGAGCCTGACCTGGGAACTGGGGACCATTGCACCCGGTGCAAGGGGAGAGGTCAGTTTTCAGGTTCAAACCACCTCCCTTGCGGAGGAGGGAGATGTCTTCCGAAACGTTTACACCATCCTCAGCCGCGAGCAGGGGGTCATCCCCTCCAACGAGGCGATCACCTATGTCACCAACCGGGCCTCCCTCTCCCTCACCAAAGAGGATGACCCGGACCCGGTTCGGGCAGGCCTTGACATTACCTATACCCTCCGAATCACCAATGACGGCCCCGTCCCGGTGAGAGGCATTCTCATCCAGGATGCCATACCGGATCATACGACCTTTGTCAGCGCCGACCAGGGTGGAACCTTCACAGGCAGCGAGGTCCTCTGGGACCTGGGGACCCTGGATTCCGGGGCCAAGGCCGTCCTCCACCTGGTGGTGGCGGTGGATCCGGAAACACCGGACGGAGAGGTCATCCAAAACAGGGCGACCGTGACCTCCAATGACGTCCCCCCTCTTGAGGCCACGGCCGCCACAACCGTTACCGCCAGGACCCCCGGGGTCGTCCAGTTCCTTGACGCTTCCGGAAATTCCACCAATATATACAATATCGGGGATCCCATCTGCATCCAGGTGACAGATCCCGATCAAAACCAAAATCCTGCACTGAGGGAGACCGTCACCGTACTCCTGGAACATTCCGAGAGCGGTGACCAGGAGACGGTTACCCTTACAGAGACCGGGCCTGACACGGGCGTATTTCAGGGCTGCATTCCCACCGCCGGGGATCCCTCGTCCCCCCAGGACGGGGTCCTCACCGTAACACCCGACACACCCATTACCGTCACCTATAGGGATCCCCTTGATCCCCGACCCGTGTCCCAGGCCGTGGCCCTCATCGACCCTTACGGCGTGGTCTTTGATGCGGTCACCGGTGATCTTGTGGCCGGGGCCGTGGTGACCCTATACCTCGAATCCGGGGCCCGGGCCAGTACCCACCCCCTGTGGCCCCCGGGAGAACCCGACACGGTCACCACCGGGGCGGACGGGGCCTTTGCCTTCCCCCGGGTCCCCGCCGGAAGATTCTATTTTACCGTTGCCCCGGGCGGTGACTACACCTTTCCCTCCGTGGTCCCTGATGCCGAGCTGCCCCCCGGCTTTGTCATCGCCACGGGATCCAGGGGAGAGGTCTTTGAGCTGACCGTGGGCATGGCCCCCTTGAATCTGGACGTGCCTGTGGACCCGCCGGGAGGCACCCTTACGGTCAACAAGACCGCCAACAAGCCCATCGCCGCGGTGGGAGACATGGTCACCTATGGCATCACCGTCACCAATGAGGCCGCCTCCCCGGTCACCGCCGTCAAGATTTTCGATACCATGCCCCACGGCATTGAATATCTCCAGGGGTCCACCAAAATCAACGGCACCCCAGGCCCGGACCCTGAGCCGGCCGGGAAGAGGACCCTGATCTGGACCTTGGGCACGCTTGCCGGCGGGGATAGCCTGGAGCTTACCTACCGCGCCGTGGTGGGGCCGGACAGCCCCAAAGGGGACGGGAAAAACAGTGTCTACGCCCAGGGAACCACCGTTGGGAAGACCACCACCTCCAACACGGCCCGGTTCAAGATCAAGATCACGGGCGGGGTATTTACCACCAAGGGCACCATCCTGGGCAAGGTCTTCCTGGACAGGGACGGGAACCGGGTCCAGGAGGACAAGAAAGGGGCCAGGGAACCCGGCATTCCGGGTGTGGTGCTGTATCTCGAGGACGGGACCCGGGTGGAAACGGATGAGCACGGAAAGTACTCGGTTTACGGCATCCGGGCCGGGACCCATGTCTTAAGACTTGATGAGACCACCCTTCCCGAGGGCCTTGAACCGGCCCCGGTCTCAAACCGATTCATGGGCACGGGTTCCTCCCAGTTTGTGGATATGCCCCAGGGGGGTCTCTTCAAGGCCAACTTTGCCGTGAGGCCCAACACCGCACCCCGGACAATCCAAACCATTCAGGTCTCCTCCCACGAAAAGGACCATCTTGATTACGCCGAACAAACCGCCCACATCCTGGAAAGCCATGGCCATGATCAGGTCAGGGTGGAGGAACTGGAAAAATACTATGTGGTGAAGGTGGGGAAATTTGAAAACAAGCAAGAGGCCGAAGCGGCCCTCAAGGCCATCAAGAAACTCTATCCCTCCAGCTTTATCCGCGAGACCCGGGACGGATCCGCCCTGGAGCGCCGGACCGTGTATTCCTCTAAGGATAAAAAAGGCCGCGAGGGCTCCCAGAGGAGGCAGGCTCCGGTAACCCGGCAAGGGAAAGCCTCCACCCGGGTCAAGGTGGAAGCCCCACCCCTGGAAGAGCAGATCCTCAAGATGAACCGGGACCTGGCCTTTTTGAATCCCCGTGAGGGCCATATTACCTCCGAGAGCCATATCAATGTCCTTTTAAAGGCCCCCCTCGACGCAGAGCCCACCCTCTGGGTCAACGAGCGCCCGGTCAATGGGGACCGAATCGGCAGAAAGGTGATCAACCGCAAGGGCCGGGTGGTGATTTATGAATTCGTCAGCGTGGGGCTCCTCCCGGGAGAGATCAATATTCTCCGGGCCCAGGTCAAGGACCCCTTTGGCAATGTGCGGGGCACCAAGGAGATCAAGGTCTTGACCGTGGGGGCCCCGGCAGAGATCGTGTTCACCCCGGAAAGGATCAAGATACCGGCCGACGGGAAGTCCACAGCCCTTCTTTCCCTTTCCATTCGCGACAAACAAGGCAGGCCCGTCTCCTCCCTGGACGAGGTGACTGTGACGGTCACCCGCGGGGAAATCTTCAACCCCGATAATGACCCCGCCACGGCCGGCCTTCAGATTCCCTGCACTCAAGGGGTGGCCGAGTGCCGGGTCAAGGCCCCCTATGAGACCGGTGAGGCGGAGCTGACGGTCATGGCCGACGGTATAGAAGCTTCGGCCCCCATTTTCTTTGCCCCCCACCTTCGGGATATGCTGGTGGTGGGCTACGGAGAAATCACCCTCGGCCACGGAAAGGCCAAGGGGGAGTATGATTACCTCAAAAAGGACAAGTCCTTTGATGACGGGTTTTATGCGAACGGAAAGGGGGCCGCATTTGTCAAGGGCCGGGTGTACAAGGATATCCTGCTCACTGCGGCCTTTGATTCGGAAAAGGAGGAAGAGGAGGATTTCTTCAGGACCCGGGACACGGATCCGGAGGCGGAAGAGCGCTATCCCATTTACGGGGACGAGAGCCGGGTGGGATATGACGCCCTCTCCCGGGAAAAGCTCTATGTCCGTTTGGACAAGAACAAGTCCTTTCTCATGTACGGCGACTACGACACGGACCTGGACGACACCACCCTGTCCGCATACATGCGGACCTTCACCGGCCTCAAATGGGATGTAAACACAGACAGGCTCAAATTGAAGTCCTTTGCCAGCCGCACGGATCAGACCCAGGTGGTGGATGCCCTTCGCGGCAAGGGCACCTCCGGGTACTATTACCTCAGCCAGAGACCCATGGTGGAAGGGAGCGAAACCGTGGTCCTGGAGACCCGGGACCGTTACCGGCCCGAGCACGTCCTCAAGAGGGAACAGATGACCCGGTGGAGCGATTATTTCATTGATTACGACATGGCAGGCATCCTGTTCAAGGCCCCGGTCCCCAGCCACGACATGGGCTTCAATCCCGTGTACGTCATCGTGAGCTATGAGACGGAGGGAACCGGGGAGAAATATTACAACTACGGCGGCCGGGGCGCGGTGAAGCTCACCGACTGGCTGGAAATCGGCGCCACGGGGATCACCGAGGAAAAGGAGGCGGACAATTATCACCTCTGGGGAACGGACATCACCTTTTCCCTGCCCTACAAGACCACCCTCAGGGGGGAATGGGCCAGGACGGAATCCCTCTTTGACATCAACGGGATCTACACGCCCAAGGAAGGACACGGGTGGTCCCTGGAGCTGGAAGGCCGACCCCTGGACCGGCTCTCCTTCTCGGCCTACTATCGCTCCACCAGTGATTATTTCAGCAACCTCTCGGCCTTTGATGCCATGCGCGGCGCAGAGCGATACGGGCTGGACGCCCGGTGTGAGCTTACCCCTACCACCGCCCTTCGGGCCGAGTACTTTGATGAAGAAGACGAGCTCAACGACGGTCATTACCGCCGGGCCCTCCTGGGCGTGGAAAAACAATTTAGACCCTTTAAGGGCATTTTTGAGCTCTCCCACGAATCGTCCAATGACCGCTACATCCCCCCCAATATCTCCACCACCAGAGAGCCCTTTGACATCAGTGAAGAGACCCCGCCCGACGACCTCCTGGCGGCCAGGGTGGGTGTTGAGACCCAGATTACGCCGGAAATATCCATCCTGGTGGCCCACAAGCAGGACATCCGCCACAACCGCCACAACCTGAGCGAGGCGGGTTTTTATTACCAGTTTGATGAGGTGAGTCGTCTCTATGTGCGGGACGAGTACGCCAATTACGAAGATCGCAAAGAAAACCGCATCGTCATGGGTACCGAATCCGAGGTGGCCAAAAACACGGTGGCCTTCAATGAATACAGACTGGGAGGGGGTATCGGCGGGGACGAAAACCAGATGGCCATGGGCGTCCGCAACAGGTTCATGGTGGCCGAGGGCATTACCGGCGATATTACCATTGAAAACCTAAGGACCCTTGAAGGGCGGCAGAGGCGGGATCAACGGGACAGCTTTGCCGTATCCACGGGCCTGGAGTACCTTCCCAGTGAGACCATGAAATGGACCAGCCGCCTGGAATACAGAAAAGAGGAGACGGACCCCACCATCCATTCCTACCTGGCGGAAATCGGCCTGGCCTATCAATTGAATACCAATCACGCCCTCATGCTCAAGGAGCGCTACTACCGCGATGACCAGGGGGGGAGTCCAGGGGGCAAGTACGTGACATCCAGAACCATGCTGGGGCTGGCCTACCGCCCGGTCAAATATGACCGGTTCAACGGCCTGGCCAAGTTCGAATTCAAAAACGAAGAAGATACCCTTCAGACGCCCAATTATGATACACAGTCCTACATCGGGTCCCTTGAAGGGGTCTACCAGGCCACGAGCCGGACCCAGCTCATCGGCAAGTATGCCGGTAAGTTCGAAAAGGACGGGGGTCTTCACGCTTACACGGATCTCGTGTCCGCACGAATCCTGCACGACCTGACGGATAGGTTTGACGTGGGCGCCGAATACCGTATCCTGAAGAGTCACCGGGTCGGCAGCCTCCTGCACGGAGGCTCGGTGGAGATGGGGACCCGGCTGGTCAAGAACCTGTGGCTCTCCGTGGGATATTGTTTTGACGAATTTGACTCAGACCTCACCGGTGACGACTACCAGGGAAGAGGGCCTTTTGTAAGGCTTCGCTTCAAGTTTGACGAGAACACTTTGGGGCGGATATTCGGGAGAGATTAGATTTCCGAAGGATGAGAATACACCATGAGAGGTTTTGATGGGTGAAAACTGCCGGTACAAGAAGGGGTTTCTTTTCATGGTGGCGGGGTTCGTGATTACGGCCCTGGTGAGATTACTCATCGGCGAGGCGCATCGGTTGTAGTAGGAGGGTCTTGGCGGGGCATGCCCGGCCGGGCATGCCCCTTTTTCGGGGAGACAAGAAGGCTGAACCATCAATGGGGATGGTCGTGCACCTCTTGATCATGACCGGGGTGGTCGTGATCGTGAGGCCCGTGTGCCTCCCTGTGCTCATGATCATGGGTGTGGATCTCAGATCCGTGATCATGCTCATGCTTGTGCTGGTGCAGGTGGTCGTGGGTGTGCACGTGGGAATGTCCATGGGTATGCACCGTGTCCCCGTGAACATGCTCGTGGGTATGGGTGTGGGTGTGCTCGTGGGCGTGCACATGTTCGTGTTCGTGATTTCCTTCCATAATAAAGCCTCCTTTCATAGGATTTAATGAGCCCTTCGTGGACCCGATAAATATTATTATGGTCCCTTCACCCTATCCTGTCAAGTCCTCCACATTGCCAAATTTTTCTTGTGCCTACACCCTGCAATTATGAGAGAATGTTTTTTATGAAATGTCCTCACTGCCGATTTGAAAACCCTAAGGGCATGAATTTCTGTGGAAATTGCGGTCGCCTCCTGCCCGTTACCTGCCCTGCATGCGGCCATGGGAATCCGCGCGGTCTGGGTTTTTGTCGGGCCTGCGGCAAGGCCCTTGATCCCGAAGGGGCCCTTCCCGACTATGCCCAACGCACCCCCCGGGACTACACACCCCCCTTTCTGGTCGAAAAAGTGCTCAAACTCAGGAGCACCCTTTTGGGTGAAAGAAAAATTGTGACCGTCCTGTTTGCGGACGTGGCCGGATTTACCGGTATCGCAGAGAAGTTTGACCCTGAGGACATCCATGGCATCATGGACGGTTGTTTTGAGATTCTGGGCCAGGAGATCCACGGTGCGGGGGGAACCATAAACCAGTATACCGGAGATGGGGTTATGGCCCTCTTCGGCGCCCCCATGGCCTATGAGGATCATGTATGGAGGAGTTGCCACGCCGCCCTGCAGGTGCAAAAACGCCTCAAGGATTATGCAAAAACCCTGTCAGAGCGGTATGGGATCTCCTTCAAAATGCGCATCGGTCTCAACAAGGGGCCGGTGGTTGTAGGGGCCATCGGGGATAACCTCCGGTTGGATTATACGGCGGTAGGGGATACCACCAATCTGGCTGCCAGGCTTCAGGCGGCGGCACCCCCCGGAGGCGTTCTGGTTTCAGAGGCGGTCAAGGCGGAGGCCAGGGGCGGGTTCCGTTTTCAAGAGGTGGGGCTTTTGCCTTTAAAGGGAAAAAAGGAAAGGGTCCGGGCCTTTCTGCTTGTGGGAGAAACAGGAACCACCTCCTCTTACGAAAAAGGAAAGAGCAAAAGACTGCCCTTCGTGAACCGGGAAGGGGAACTCACCTTCTTAAAAAACGCCCTCCAAAAGGCCCTGGAGAACGGCCCCACCCGGGTGGTGGTCGTGGGCGAGGCCGGTATAGGGAAGACAAGGCTGGCCCAGGCCTTCCATCACTCCCTGCAGAGGGGGGCTGTGACCTGGCTCCAGGGACAATGCCGCCCTTTCGGCCGGGCCACGGCGCTTCACCCCCTGGTGTCCATGTTCAGGGTCTACTTCAATTTGAGCGATCAAGACAGGCTGGAGGAGGCCGGCCCCAAAATTCGTGAACGCCTTAAGGAAGAATCCCTTTACGCCCCCTTGGAACATATCCTCGATCTCTTTCACGAGATGAGGGAATCGGACAAAGGATCGGAGCTCCTTTTGGAGGGTAAAAAAAGGGATCTCTTCCGGGCCATCCGCAAACTCCTGGTCCTTTCATCACAGCGCCGCCCCCTCATATTCACCCTCGACGATATGCAATGGGCGGATGCCTCTACAAGGGAACTGGTAAACTTCCTGATCCACACCGATGACCGGGCTTCTATGCTTCTTCTCTGTCTCGGACGGACCCAAGAGGATGCCTGGTGTCCGGTTGAATCCTCCCATGTCCTTCCCCTGAAGCCCCTTTCCGAAAAACATGGACACGCCCTTTTCTCTTCGGCCCTGGGCACGGAGCGTTTGGATCCGCCCATTACCCGGCGGACCCTGGCCAAGGGCGGCGGCAACCCCCTCTTTTTGATTGAGATCGGCGAGATGCTGAAACACCAGGAGATGGTCGAGTGCGACGCCCTCAAGTGCACCCTCCGTTTTCCCGTGGAAGAGCTTGAAGTTCCCGATACCATTCACGGTGTGCTGGCGGCCCGGCTGGACGCCCTGCCCGAGCCCCAAAAACGGCTTGTTCAATTGGCCGCCATCATTGGCAGGCAATTCTCCCTGGATTTCCTGATCCCCCTGGCCGACCCTGAGAAAGGTCTTGACCAGGCCCTTGTGGCCCTTGAAGAGGAAGGGATCCTCCAAAAAGTCTCCCATGGCCAAGGGAGAAGATATTTTTTCCGCCACCAGTTGATGAGAGAGGTGGCCTATCGCAGCCTCCTTCGCCGGGACAGGAGGCGCTATCACCGTGTGGTGGGCGAGACAATGGAAGGGCTTTACCAAAAGGATCTGGTCTCTCAGGCCCCGTTTCTCGCCTATCACTTCTATCACGCCCAGGACTGGGAAAAGGCCATGACCTATACCCTTGAAGGGGCACACCAAGCCAGGCAGGCCTATGCCTGCCACGAGGCATTGACCTTTGTTGACCGGGCCCTGGACATCATTGCCAAAGACGGATCAAGACGGTTTCAGGGCAAGACCCTGGAACTCTACAAATGGAAAGGGGGCATGCACTTCTGTCTGGGTCAGTTGGATATGGGCCGCAAGGCCTTCCAGAAAATGCACGCCGAGGCCAAGAGGCGGGGGGTCCATAAGGCCCGGGCGGAAGCCCTTTTCAGGCTGGGGTGGGTCTCCTTTTACAGACATCGACCCGGCACCGCCTTAAAATACCTTAACAAATCCCTGGACATGAGTCAGGAGGGGACCATTGATGAAATCCATCTGAAGGCAACCAGTTTCAAGGGCTTTGTCTACGCGGTGCTGGGTGACCTCAAAAGGGCCAAGCCCCTTTTGACCCGGGCCCTGGATTTGAGCAAGGCCGCCGCCACCCTTGAAGGAAGGGCCTGGAGCCTGGCTTACATCATTCAGTATTACAACTGGAGCGGTGATTTTGATCAGGCCCTGGCCCTGAGTCAGGAATTGGAGGCGGTGAATGAAAGCCTTAGGAGCCCCCACTTTCACCTGGTCCTCCATTTTCGCCAGGGACTCATTTATGGGGCCCTTGGCCGGATGGAAGAGGCCAAAGAAACGCTCAAATCCGCCTTGGAACACCTGGAGGTGGGAGACGACAGGTTCTGGAGGCCCAGGCTCTTGAACACCCTTGGATGGGTCCATGCCGAAGCAGGCGATATCCATCAGGCCTTGTCCCTCAATCGGCAGTCTTTGGAGGAGGCATTGCGCATCGGAGATCCCGAGACCATCCATAACGCGCAGGTGAATGTCGGGGAGAACTATTTGGACCTGGACCGGCTCACCAAGGCCGAAGAGGTCCTGCTCAAGACCTGGGAAGAGGTCAAACAGGTGGGGATCTCTTATACCCGGTGGCGTTATAAAACAAGGCTTCTTATCGCCCTGGGCAGGCTGTACCAGGGTCTGGCACAGAGGGACAAGGCCCTTTATTTTGCCCGGAAGGCCCTGGGTCTTGCCACCAAAAGCCATGCCAAAAAACATCAAGCCCTCGCCCTCCTCTTGCGGGCTCGCCTGATCGCCCGCACCCGTCCCCGTGCCTCCAGGGAACACCTGGACCGTGCCTTGTCCCTGGCAGAGGAAATGGGCACCCCCGTGGTTCGGAAAAGGATCCTCCATGCCCTGGCGGATCTGTTTCCCCATTCCCCCTGAGGGCCGGTGGTGTATAAGAAAGGGTCCAGACGCCATGGAAAGGTATCACAGTTACCAAGATCTCAAGGTCCATGAAAAAGAAGGGTGGGATTACGAGATACATGCCAGGCCTGGGCAATCAGGCATTCTTGTCATGGCCCCCCACGGTGGAGGCATCGAACCCGGCACCACGGAGATAGCAGACGCTGTGGCGGGCAAAGACCATGCCTATTACAGCTTTGACGGCAGAAAGAAAAAGGGCAATACTTCCCTTCATATAACGAGCCGCCATTTTGACGAACCCATCGGCACCAGCTTGGCGGAAAAATCAGAGATGGTTATTGCCATCCATGGGTGTCAAGGAAAAGAAGAGGTCGTTTATGTGGGCGGCCTGGACTACGTCACCCGGGAGGAGATAAGACAAGCCCTCACGAGCGCAGGCTTCAGTGTCAGGGAAACCCCTCGTTTCCCCGGCAAAAACGCCCGCAACATCTGCAACCGCTGCCACACTCGAAAAGGGGTCCAGCTTGAGGTATCCTACGGCCTGCGGTGCAGGATGTTTGACGACCTCTCCAGGATATTGCGGGAAGGAACCACCCTGGTCTTCAATCACTTTGTCTCGGCCCTGAGGCAGGCCCTTTCCCGGTCCTCATAGCGCTTCAAACCGGCCCGCACGAAGATACGGGTGGCACATTTGAAGAACAAAGGGTATACTGTATTTTTTAGTCAACCGCAATTTATGGGTTCACACCTAAGCCCAGCGCAGGACCCATTAAGAAAGGAGGACCACCATGAAACCGGTCGAAATAGCCAAGAACATCTACTGTCTTCCTGCCATTGACTGGAATATCAGGGACTTCCACGGATATTCCACCTATCAGGGCAGCACTTACAACGCCTACCTTATTCTGGATGAGAAGATCACCCTCATCGACGCCGTAAAAAAGGAATTCGCCGACGGCCTCATCTCCGGCATCAGCCAAGTGGTTGACCCCAAGAAGATAGATCTTGTCATTAGCAACCACACGGAGATGGACCATACAGGGGGGCTTGCCCGGGTCATGCACAGGATCGGCGAAGACAAACCCTTATATTGTTCCCAGATGGGCTTTAAAGACCTTTCCAGGCATTTTCCCCAGAAATGGAACTATCAGCCCGTAAAGAACGGGGAGGAATTGAGTCTGGGGAAAAGGACCCTCACCTTTATGGAAACAAGAATGCTTCACTGGCCGGACAGCATGTTTACCTATGTCAAGGAAGACAGGATCCTCTTCTCAAGCGATGCCTTTGGCCAGCACTACGCGGGCCTGGAGAGATTTGACGACCAGGTGGGGGAGGCGATCATGCCCCACGCCAAAAAGTACTTTGCCAATATCCTCCTTCTTTACTCCCCATTGATCCTGAAACTGGTAAACAGGGTTCAAGAGGCCGGCTTGGTCCTGGATATGCTCTGTCCGGACCACGGCATTATCTGGAGAAGGGACCCCTCCAAAATCATTAACGCTTACGTAGAGTGGAGCCAACAGGAGCCCAAGAGAAAGGCCCTGGTCATTTATGACACCATGTGGCACAGCACCGAGACCATGGCCGAAACCATTGTGGAGGCCCTGGGACAGGAAGGGGTGGACGTGAAGTGCATGGATCTCAGGAGCTGGCACCGGAGTGACATCATTACAGAAGTGCTGGATGCCGGGGCAATTGTGGTGGGCTCCCCGACCATTAATAACGGCCTCTTTCCCACCTTGAGCGATTTTTTGACCTATATGAAGGGATTAAAGCCGAAAAACAAGGTGGCCGCAGCCTTTGGGTCTTACGGCTGGAGCGGCGAGGCCGTCAAGCTGATCAACCGGGAGCTGGAGGAGATGAAGTTCAACCTGGTTGACCCCGGGCTCAGGATTCAGTTTGTGCCGGACTCGGAAGGGCTTGAGGCCTGCCGAAACCTTGCCAGGAAAATCGCCCAGGCCCTGCCCGCCGAGGGGAAATGAGTTCTGAATGTATTTATATTTCTGGGTATGGATAAGGCCCTTGTAGGATCCAAAAAAGAGCACCTTTTCGCTTATCTCAAGTCCCTGGACACTCTGCTCGTGGCCTTTTCAGGGGGGGTGGACAGTGCCTTTCTCCTGGCCGCGGCTCAGGAGGCCTTAGGGGGGCGAGCCATGGCCGCCACGGCTTTCTCCCCTATCCATCCGCAAAGAGAAACCCAGGAGGCCGCGGCCTTTGCCAGGGCCATGGGGGTGGAGCATGTGGTGTTTCCATCCCATGAGCTGCAGTTGGACGCCTTTGTCTCCAACGGTCCTGACCGGTGTTATCACTGCAAGCGGGAACTTTTCCGCAGCCTTTCTGAGATGGCATCCAAAAAGGGAATACGCCATATCGCCCATGGGGCCAACACAGATGATCTGTCAGACTATCGCCCTGGATTGAAGGCCGCTCAAGAGGCCGGCATACTCGCCCCTTTGATACATGCCCGGTTGAATAAGGCCGAAATCCGCCTGCTCTCAAAAGAAATGGAGCTCCTTACCTGGGACCGCCGGGCCTCACCGTGTCTGGCCACCCGGATCCCTTATGGAAGCCCTATCACCGGGAAAAAGCTCACTATGATTGAAGAGGCGGAAGCCTTTCTTGAGAAACAGGGAATCCGGGAGGTGAGGGTGAGGCATTACGGCGACCTGGCAAAGATTGAAATGGACTGGAAGGCGCACACAAAACTCATGGATAAAAGCGAGCAAAAGGGCCTTCTGGACGCGTTTCGACGTATTGGTTTCGAGCACGTGGCCCTGGATTTAGAAGGATACATGTCAGGAAAAATGAATCGAAGTCTTGTGGAGGAAGAAAACACCCCATGACTCATCGCATTGTCTTAAAGGATGCTTACAAGGGCTATACTCTGGACCTGGATAAATTCATTCCTCCCCAGGAGACGGTCCGCCGTTTCAAAGATAAGCTCAAGGGGATCCGCCTCGATATCCTCGAGGATACGGTAAGGATCGACAATGGACGCCTTGATATACCCGTCTTTTTCAGTCTCTGCGGCCGGGATGCAGAGGCGGTCATCGGAGCGAAAAAACAGATGGGAAAGGGGGGGACACCCGCCCAGGCCGAGGCCAGTGCCATTATGGAATTGGCCGAAAGGTTCAGTCTCTT
>CAZNLL010000033.1:0-28964 GCA_964573885.1 uncultured Desulfobacteraceae bacterium
ACGTACTGGAGCACTGTGAAGAGGACATGCGCTTTTTTGAGCGCTTCATCGACGCCTCGGCCGTGAAGACCCTTGAAACCCTCATTTCCCAGAATTTCAAATACTTAACCTATACAGAGAGCATAGACATCCTCTCCAAGGCCGATGAGAGCTTTGAATTCCCCGTCAGCTGGGGGGCCGATCTTCAATCCGAGCATGAGCGGTATCTGTGCGAAAAAGTCTTTGGAAGCCCCATCGTGGTCACCGACTACCCCAAGGAGATCAAATCCTTTTACATGAAGGTCAATGAGGACGGGAAGACCGTACGGGCCATGGACGTGCTGGTACCCAAGATCGGGGAGATCATCGGGGGGAGCCAGCGCGAGGATGATTACGACACCCTGCTTGCCCGCATCAAAGAGATGGGGCTCAACCCGGAAGACTACTGGTGGTATCTGGAACTAAGGAAATACGGCTCCGTTCCCCATGCCGGGTTTGGACTCGGTTTTGAGCGCCTCATCCAGTTTGTCACGGGCCTGGCCAATATCCGGGACGTGATCCCCTTCCCCAGGACCCCCGGCAACGTCAGTTTTTAGGCTTTCTCAGAGGGCCTCGATGGTTGAGGGGGGCTTTCCGGTGATATTGTAGGTCACGCTCACCACTCCTGAAACCTGGTCGGTTATACTTTGGCTGAGTTCCTCCAAGAGGTCAAAGGGAAGTCTTGTGGGTGAGCCGGTTTTGGCATCTTCACTCTCCCAGCACCGCACCTCAATCTGAAGTCCATAATCCCTTTTGCCGTCCCTGATACCCGTCACCCGGTCCTGGTGCAAGATGGCCAGATACTGGAAAGCCCCTGTGTCCGCCAGCTTTTCCTCTACAATACTTGTGGCCCGCCTCACTGTTTCCACCCGCTCGGGCGTCACTTCCCCAATCACCCTGGCCGCCAGGGCGGGACCGGGAAAGGGTGGCCTCTTATAGAGTTCCTCGGGCAGGCCCAGGGTTTTTCCCAGGGCCCTTATGGCTGGCTTGCGCAAGGCGATCAAAGGCTCAAGAATCTTGTAGCCGTACTGCTCTTCCGGATCGATTCCGAGCTGCTCAATAATATTGTGTTGACGCTTGATCCCTGCAACCGTCTCCTCCACATCCGTGTAGTTGGTCCCCTGGAGCACATACTTGGTGCCGCACCTTTTGGCAAGATCCGCGAACACGATCGCGTAAAAGGTATGGGTCACGGCCTCTCTCTTTTCTTCAGGATCAACAACCCCTTTCAGGGCATCAAAAAAGGCGTTTTGGGCGTTGATCTTTTCCACCGGCACGCCCAGGTCCTCAAAGAGGGCGATAATATGGTCTGCTTCCCCCTCCCGCATGAGTCCACTGTCGATGAAATAGGTCTTAAGCCTCTCTCCCAGGGCCCGGTGACCGAGCATGGTCACTGCTGAGGAATCCACTCCACCGGAGAGGGCGTTCACGGCCACTCCCTGCCCGACTGCAGAGAAGATCTCATCCCCTTTTTCTTTGATGAAAGCCTCGGGGTTTAAGTCTTGCACGCTTATTTCTTCCAGTGTCATATTCGCCTCCCCCTTCTGTACCCCCTGGTTGCATAAACCCCGTTATTGCAAACCCATTCAGCTCTTATACATATAAATACAGCAATAACAGAACTTTATGCTATTTTACATCCAGGGTTTGGATATCACTATTGGTGCATTCCAAATTTAAAGCGTTAAAAGTGGCCTTTGAAGCCATAAAAGGCAGAATGCAGAATCCTTAAGCGCCTTTTATGCAATAACGGGGTATCAAATAAGCAGATCATTTGTGATTGAATAATTCCCGGGCATATTGCATAAAAATGTCTATATTCTGGGCACCCTTTCGAAGTATAAATAAGGACTGAAAGGCGAAATGGTCAAGTCCGCACCCTTTGTACCATGTTGCCCCACCCAAAGGGAACCCTTTTGCAGGGAGGAGGCCTGTTCAAAGGCCCAGACCAGGGAGGAGACCTCCATGAGCAGATACATGGAAATAGAAATCCGGGTGAAGCCCTTTTATGAAACCTCTTTTGCCCATCAATTCCCCAATATCTCTGAGCTCCTGAGGCGCATGGACTACCAAGAGCCCCTGAAAAAAGAATCTTCCCTCTATACCCTTGTGGACACTGTGGTCAGCATCGCCCGCAGCCCTCGCACCCCTTCTGCGGTCAAGGACAGGATAGGGCCCATCATTGAAAACATGCGGGCCCTTAAGCGGGAGGCCAGGGAGCACCTCCTGGCCCGAAGGCTCAAGGAGCTGGATCAATGGCTCTACCTCCTTGAAGACCGGTTTGATGAACTGGAACAGGCCCTCTAGATCTTGAAGGAAATCAAGGGATTACGCGGAGGTGTACTGTAGTACACCGCACAAGGGATCCCGCAGATTGACGCCGAGTCTGTGAAAAAGGGCCATTTGTGGACGGAAACTACTTGAGGCCGTATTTCTTGAGCTTATACCGAAGCATGCGCTCACTGATGCCCAAACGCCGGGCCGCCTTTACCTGATGTCCTCCGGATCGGTTCAAGGCCTCCTGGATCATCCGCCGCTCCAGGGCCTCTACGGAATCCTTGAGGGATCCCTCGGGCGGAGCGGCCTTCCCATCCGAATTCCCGGGGGGTTCTGTGAAGGGCAGGTCTCTTGTGGAGAGATAAGGCGTCCGGGTGATCACCACGGCCCTCTCTATGATGTTCTCAAGCTCCCGAACATTCCCCGGATAGTCATATTTGAGGAGGAGATCCCTGGCTTCTTGACTCATACCCTTGATCTCCCGCCTGTTCTCCCGGGCAAAACGCCTTAGAAAATGGTCGATCAACCGGGGGATGTCTTCTTTCCTCTCTCTCAGAGGAGGCACGGAGATGGCCACCACGTTGAGTCGATAATAGAGGTCGTCCCTGATCTCTCCCTTCTCGATCTTTTTCTCCAGGTCCTGATTGGTTGCACTGATGATGCGCACATCCGAGCGCATGGTCCGATTCCCACCCAGACGCTGGAATTCCCTTTCCTGAAGAAATCTCAAGAGCTTGACCTGAACCGATGGAGAGAGCTCTCCCACCTCGTCCAAAAACAGGCTCCCCCGATCCGCCTCCTCAAACCGGCCGATCCGCCTCTGGGAGGCCCCGGTGAAAGCGCCCCTTTCGTGCCCGAAAAGCTCGCTCTCCAAAAGGTTCTCGGGCAGGGCCGCACAGTTGACGGTCATCATGGGTTTTCCCGAACGGGGACTCAGGCTATGAATGAGCCGGGCCAGGAGTTCTTTTCCCGTCCCGCTCTCTCCCTGGAGCAACACTGTGGCGTGGCTGGCCGCAACCCTGCCCGCCAAATTGACCACTTCGTGCATGGCCGGGCTTTGAGAGATAATCTGGTCACTGGTCACCCCCTTGCCCCTCAATTCCTCCCTGAGGAGTTCATTCTCTCTGAGCAGGGTCCGTCTCTCTGAAATCCGCTCAATCTGGATGAGCAGCTCATCCAGTTCAATGGGCTTGGTGATATAATCCGCGGCACCGGCCTTCATGGCCTGAACCGCCGTCTCCACGGTCCCGTAAGCCGTCATCATGATCACGTCCATCTCGGGGTTCATGTCCTTGATGTGGCCGAGCACCTCCATACCGTCCATACCGGGCATCTTGTAATCAAGGAGAACCAGGTTAAAATAGGCTTCCTTCAGCTTCTTGAGGGCCTCACCGCCGTTTGCCGCCTCTGCGACCTCGTAGTCCTCATCCTTGAGAAAATCCCCGAGCATCTTCCTCTGGGTATGACCGTCTTCCACCACCAGGATGTTTGTCTTGGTCACGACTCGATTCTCCGCCGGCTGTCACGCCTGTCGTATCACAGATCCCCTATTTCAGGGGAAGAAAGATTTCAAAGGCAGTCCCTTCCCCCGGACGGCTCTTGACCTTGATCTCCCCCCCATGGCCACGGACGATCTCCTGGGCCAGGGGTAGCCCCAGTCCAAGTCCTTTTTCTTTGGTGGTGTAATCAAGGTTGAAAATCAGTTCCTGGGCTTCGGGGGTCAAGCCGGACCCTGTATCCGAGATCCTTATGACGGCCCATCGCTTGTCCCTAAGGGCCGCGGAAACGCTTACTTTTCCACCGCCCGACACGGATTCCAGGGCGTTTTTTATGATATTGAGCACCGCTTGCTTCACCTTATCCGTATCCACGGGCAACAGGAGGGGCGATTCCTCCCAGTGGGTCTCCAGGGTAATCCCCCTTGATTCAGCATCTTCTTCCACCAGCAGGACGATCTGGGCGAGCACTTTTATAAGGTCCTGCCTCTTCGCTTCCAGGTTGCGGGTCCTCGAAAAGGTCAGAAAGTCTTCCACAATCCTGTTGAGGCGCCTGATCTCCTCCCGCATGGCATCAAGGACCTGGACCGGGTCTTCCTCGCCCTTCCGGGTAAAGCCCCGCTGCATTCTCTGTGTTGCCATACTGATGGCGTTGAGGGGGTTCCTGATTTCATGGGCCACCCCTGAAGCCAACCGTCCAAGGGCCGAAAGCCTCTCGGCCTGCTCAAGGCGAATTTCCATGTCCCGTATTCTGGCCAGATGCCTGTTCTGGTTCTTGTAAAGAAGCCACATGGAAAGGAGAGCAAGCATACTGATCAACCCCATGGACAAAAAAACGTGGAACCGGTTCTTTTCAAGGACCCGGTCCACCCGGGTCGTGGAAAGGCCCAACTGGGCCACGCCCCTGAACCCGCCACCCAGGCGGAGGGGAGCCACGACTTCCAGAAAACCCTCTCCTCCCAAGCTGAGCCTCTTGGCGACGGGCCCCTTTGACCGGTCTACCGGGTTCCATCCGGAAAGGCCTATTTCCTCCCCCTGCCCTGGGATCCGCCCGGTGCGGGCAAGGATCCTGTTCTTATCGTCCCGCACCAAAACAAACACCGTACCCGGGACCTGACCGGCCTCCTCAACCGCCCTCTGAACTGAGGCCCTCAGGGTTCGGAAGCCCAGGCCTTCATGATCAAGCCCCAGGATTATGGCCCCCTTGCCGGATTGCCGGCGAAGGGCCAAGAAGCGCACATCCCCCTCAAGCCACACCCGGCCGAAGAGGTGGATCCTCACCTCTTCTTCTCCTCTGGCCACAGGGCGCGCGGCTGTCAGCAAGGCCTTTGGAAGCGGCCTGGTTTGAACGACGGCCCTGCCCCGCTCATCCAGTAAGGCGATCACATAAAGAGTCTCTTCCCGCGCGACCCGGCCCAGGTCTGCCGGTCCAAGCCGGCCTTCCGACCACTCCAGATCAATTTCTCGGGCCAGCCCGGCCAGGTCCATGACCAGGGATTCTTCCAGGGAAAAGGCCTCATCAGAGAACAAGGGTGCCGTGAAGGGATGGGGAATGACCTCCCGCATTCTCCCGGGGTGTCGGAAGTGATATTCCGCCGCCTGCTGGATATCCCGAATGAGTCCCAGGCCGTTATACTCCATGTACGAAAGCAGGGTCCTTTCAGTGTTCCTCAGGTCCATGAACCCGAGGATAAACACCAGGAGGACAAAGATCAGGCACACCAAGGCAACGGCCAGGGGCTGGAGAAAGGTACGCGCCTTTTTGGCATGGCCCATGTCTTTAGGGATGGAAGTTGTCTTTCCCATGCATTTACCGGCCGCTGGTGTTCAATCGTAGGGCCGAGTTCAAGAAAAAGCTTAGAAGGATCTTTAACATCAGGTTATGCTACCGGAGGGATACGAAAAGTCAACGCCTACTTTCCAAGAAAAAAGGCATGCTCGACAAATTTGTCGAAAGAGGGAGGACCCTTTCGACATCCCTTGCCTTTTTCCGGCTGATCCCCCATACAGGCAAGGCGGGGCTTATTGAAAATACATATTAAATTCAAAGGCTTAATTATGATTAAGCACTGATGGCACAGTCCATGCAGATTCATAAGGGCAAATATTCATCCATAAGTAAGGAGGCAAAAATGAGAAAGATTAGTTTAATTGGAGCATGTTTGCTTTTGTTGGCCTCGGCCGGCCTGGTCATGGCCGGATCGGGCGGGCAAGGACAGGGAAAAGGCTACGGTTCGGCCCACAGTCCCATGGGGAAGGGTCCTGGAAAACTCATGGCCCAGGCCCACCGCGGGTCCCACCTCTCCTGTCTGAACCTGAGTTCGGAGCAATCCGAAAAAATCGCGGCCCTCAGGGAGGTACACATTAAAGAGATCACCCCCCTGAGAACCCAGCTCTTTAACAAGCGGGCCGAATTAAGGTTGCTGTGGGTCCAAACCGAACCGGATGCCCAGAAGATCAAGGCCTTACAAAAAGAGATCCACGAGCTCAGGGGACAAATCCAGGAGAAAAACACCGATTTTCGCTTGAGCCTCCTCAATGCCCTCACCCCGGAGCAGCGCACCCAGTACCTGGCACAGGGTTTGGGCAAGGGTCCTCACCAACGGCGCTGGCAAAGACACGCGGGCTATGGGGATTCAGGTCCCCCGCGATAGACGGGGTAGAAAGCCCTCATGACCAAAAACAGGGAAGGCCCTCTTGGGCCTTCCCTCAATAGATGAACCCCTTCAACCCTTGACGCGGTTTTACGGCAGCTATTGTTGTGCCGGGAGGAGAAAGGCGTTGCATTCCCCCTTGATCTGTGTCACATTCCAGGCTTCAGGAACCCTTTCAAGGAGGTCGTCATGAGCCTGAACCTCAAACCGGTTTTCGTGCTGAGCCGCGAAACAGGCGCTTTTCTGGAGCCCAGTGGTCGTCTGGAGGTCGTCAACGACGGAAAGACCCTTCAAGCCAGGATCCAGGTCCTCCTGGAGGAACTCAAAGAGGCATTGGGTCCTCGGCTGACCCTGCTCCAGGAGTTGGTGGTCGGTGAACCCGCCGGTTTTGAGCCCCTCTTCCGTGACCAGGACGGAATCGATGTCCTCCTGGTCTATTTCCTGGGGGTCACCCCCATTGAAGCCCTTCTGCGATGGAAAAAGCCCATCATCGCCTTTGGCGGAGTGCATACCCCCATGATGCCCCTTTATGCAATAGGCGAAGAACGGCACCTGAGAAAGGATCTCTTCCTGGTCCTGGATTATGCCCACATGGGGAGGATCCTGAGGATCCTGGAGGTCAAGAAAGGCCTTGAACAAACCCGCATCGTCCTTTTCGGGCAGCCTCCCCCCTGGCACCTTCGCTGGTACGGCTTCCCTGATTTGGAGGCATTAAGAAGAAGGCTGGGAGTGACCTTCACTCCGGTGGAACTCAGGGAATTATTAGAGGTCCTGGATTCCATTGAGCAGGATAAGGCGGCATCCCTGGCGCGACGATGGACCGAAGAGGCCGATGAAGTGGTGGAGCCATCTTTAGGGGACCTCCAGGAAACGGCCGCCATTTACCTGGCCATGGAGGGGATCCTTGAAAGAAAGGGGGCTGGGGCCATGACCATTAATTGCCTTGAAATGACCCAGTCTCGCAAGTTCTCAGGACAGTTGTCGAATCCTTGTCTGGCCATGACAAAATTTGAAGACCAGGGCATATCCTGCGGCTGTGAAATGGACATACCGGCCTTGCTCACCAAGATTCTCCTGGGCGGCCTGAGCCGAAAGCCCACATTTATGGGCAACATCGTCCGAGCTGATCCCGGGACCAACCACATCAAATTGAGCCACTGCATCCTTCCCACCCGCATGCCCGGCTTTGACCGGGAACCCCTTGCCTGCCGTCTCCGGGATTTTCACGGCCGCAAGGGGGTCACCGCCTCCGTCCCTGTGCCGGGCGGCACGACGGTCACCCTGGCCCGGTTCCACCGCAACCTGGAAAGGGTCGCGGCCCTCACCGGTGAAGTGGTCACCTATGAAGACACGGCCTCCTGCCGGAATACGGTGACCATCCGGGTCCCCGGGGTGGAAGAATTTATTGCAAAGGCCGAGGGGAACCACCATATCATGGCATTCGGGGACTACTCCAGAGATCTGGAGGTCCTGTGTGGGATTCTGGGATGTGAGTGTACATTGATGTGATCCAGGGAATTCAAAAAAATGGGGGATCCTTGTGGACCCCCCAAAAGCCCAAGGTCAATGTCCCTGTGATCTAGAATTTGTCCTCATGCCTGAAGTCGCCGATCTCCCGCCTCTTAGGGGCCTCAGGCGACTTGGCCGGGTAGCCTACGGGGATAAGGGTCACCAGCTCATAGCCCTCGGGGACACCCAGGATCTCAGCGGCCTTTTTGTGGTCCAAAAGCCCCACGATCACCGTACCCAGCCCCAGGTCATAGGCGGTCAAGCATAGGTTTTGGGTGGCGATACCCAGGTCATACATAAACCAATCCCCGAACTTGGTTGTCACCTTGCCATCATAGTATCCTGAACTGTTGAGCTTTCCGCACAGGGCCAGGACCACCGGGGCCTGGACCATGCCCTTGGTGGCGGGATTCTTTATAAGCGTCTCAGAGAGTTTTTCTTTGAGCCCCGGGTCCTTTACCACGATCACCTCCCAACACTGGGTATTGGTCCATGAAGGGGCCCAGCGCACGGATTCAAGGATCTGATTGAGCTGCTCCTCTGAGATTGGCTTGTCCTCGTATTTTCGAATACTCCTTCTTCCCTTAATAGCATCCATCAACTCGCCCATGCTTATGCCTCCCTTTCATAAAATAGTGGCAATTCATTGTCCTCTTATTTTGGGCATATAGGAGCACGCCTTTTCTGTCAACCCCTAAAGCAAGAGGCCGGGGGATCGCTAAAGGCCCAACCATACAAAATGGGTAACATTTTTGAAATAAGCCCGCTTCCAACTACTCTCGAAAACTATAAGGCTAAGGGTAGCTATTCCTGCAAATCAGAATCTTTGATCGACCCGTAGGGGTCCTGACCCTGGTCACATGCGCAAAATAACGCCCCAGAAGGGCCTGCTCATGCTTCAGGATCTGGAGGGCCCGCCCCGGACCCATAGAGAGGAGGCGAAGGTAAAAAAGCATCCTGACAAGGGGGTTCTCCGGCACGTCGTGCTCCAACATGAGAAAGGCCCCGCCCCCCTTGAGGACCCTGCGAATCTCATTAAGACAATGGTCCTGAGCCTCTCCCTTGATTTCATAAAAGGCATGGGCACAGGTGACGGCCTCAAAGGATCCGCTCTTAAAGGGGAGCCGGCTCACATCGGCCTGGACCAGGCAGACCCGGGATAATCTCGAGGTCTTGCCTTGGGCCACCCTGAGCATGCCCCTTGAAAAATCCGCACCCACCACCAGGCCCCCCTTTCCCACCTTGGTTTTCAGGTGTGTGAGGAGCGCCGCCGTTCCGGTGCAGATGTCCAGGAGCCTGTCTCCCTCCCCCGTCCCTGTCTGCTCGGAGAGGTAGCCGCGCAGCCGTCCCTGCCGGTCAGAGGAGTGGAGCGCCACAAACTGATCATAAACACTGGAAAACCAATCATAGTATTTGCGGCGCAATCGTCTCATGGATGAAAGCCTTTTTCCTGGGGGCCTGTGCCGCCCGGTTACTTTGTTATATCCTCTTTGTCTGTCTCTTGAAGGGCCATAAAGACCCGTTCAGGGGTCAGGGGAAGCTCGTGGAACCGTACCCCCGTGGCGTCGTATACGGCGTTGAGGATGGCCGGGATCGTGGGCATGATCGCCCCCTCTCCCACCTCCTTTGCCCCGAAGGGTCCGTTCGGCTCCTGGCTTTCCACGATCAAGGCCTTCACCCTGGGCATGTCCAAGGCCGTGGGGATCTTGTATTCCCCCAGATTGGCATTGAGAATCCTCCCCTTTTCATCAAACTTGACCTCCTCGAAAAGGGCCTCCCCCAGGCCCATGGACAGGGAGCCCTCGATCTGGCCCTCTACGGAGGTCAAATTGATGGCAAAACCGCAATCATGGGCGCCGGTCATCCTGTCCACCGTGACCTTGCCCGTCTCCTTATCCACGGTCACCTCCACCACCTGAGCGGAGGGACCATAGGCGGGCGAAGTCCCCACGGTGGCCCCCTTGAATTGGCCCCCCAATTGCCCAGGTTTGTATTTGCCCGTACCGACCATAGACCCCTTTTCCAGGTAGGCGATTCGTGCGGCCTCCTTGAAGGTGAGAGGCGCCTTTTCATTGGGATTATCGGTAAATCCCCTGTGCTCTTTGATATATTGGTTCCTGAGGGCGCTAAAATCAGGAGGGTCCCCCCGGAAAACGACAAGGCCCCTTTTGACATCCATATTCTCCACCGCCACCCCCAACTTGTTCCCCACCACCTCCAGGACCTGCCGCTTCAAGTCCTCGGCCGCCTCCTTTGTGGCATGGCCCGTCATCAGGGTCTGGCGACTGGAGTACGCCCCCAGGTCCACACTGAGATCCGTATCCCCCGAGGTGACACGCACCTGATCCAGAGGGACGCCCAAGGCCTCGGCCGCGATCATGGCCATGGTGGTATCTGAACCCTGGCCGATCTCCGCGGATCCGGTCAACACATTCACTGTTCCCCCGTCCTCGCTCAGCTTGATGACCACCGTGGAGTGCGCGGTGTCGGAGCGGTAGATGGGATATCCCGCACCGGAGACAAAAAAGCCCGTGGCCATGCCGATCCCCTTCCCCTGGGGCATCTTCCCTTTTTTCTCCTTCCAGCGCGAGCCCTCTACAACCGCTTCAATACATTCGCGCATGCCAAAGCTGCTCATGTTAAAACCGTTACAGGTCACATCCCCCGCCCTCATGGCGTTTTTAAGCCTGAACTCAACGGGGTCCATGCCCAGCTCTTCGGAAATGATATCCAGCTGTTGCTCCCAGGCCGCCCTGGCCGCCACCCCCCCATGGCCGCGCTGGGCCCCACAGGCGGGCTTGTTGGTGTAAACCCGCCACCCATCATATTTCATGCTGGGCAACCGGTAAGGGGCGGACAGGAGGGAGCCCGCATAATAGACGGTGGCAATGCCGAAGCTTGCATAGGCCCCCCCCTCCAGATAACACGCATTCTTGAGGGCCATGAGGGTTCCGTCCCTTTTGACCCCCGTGGTCAGGATATGCTTGAACTGGTGGCGGGCCCTGGAGAAGAGAAAGACCTGTTCCCGGGTGTAGTTCATCTTGACCGGTCTTCCCGTTTTCCTGGAAAGCAGGCAGGCGGCCAGTTCCATGGGATTTGCGGCCGCCTTGGGACCAAACCCCCCGCCCACATAAGGCTTCACCACCCGTACCTTGCCCACGGGCATACCCAGGACCATGGCCACCGTCCTCATCACATAGTGGGGGACCTGGGTCGAGGTATAAAGGGTCAGGAAACCGTTTAGATCATAGTGGGCGATGCACCCGTTGGGCTCAAGAAAGGCCGCATCCTGGCGTTTGTTGAGAAAGGTGTCTGAACGGATGAGGTCACACTCCATCAGGGCCGCCTCCACATCACCAAACTCCTGGTGGACCTCGGCACACACATTGCGCGGATACCTTTCGTGCAGTTGGGGCGCTCCTTCCGTCATGGCTTCCTCTACAGTGAAGACCGCGGGGATTTCTTCATAATCCACTTGGATCAATGAGGCGGCTTCGAGGGCCGTCTCAAGGTCACCGGCGGCCACGGCCGCCACCTCATCCCCCACGTACCTCACCCGATCCCTGCAGAAGAGGGTTTCGTCATACCGGGCCGGGCTTACGCCGTAGGGAATCTCCCCGCCGTCCTCGGCCGTGACCACCGCCCTTACTCCGGGCAGTCTGCGGGCCTTTGACGTATCCACACCTAGAATTCTGGCATGGGCCACGGGACTTTGGACCAGCGCACCATAAAGCATGCCCGGTAGGGTCATGTCGTTGATATACTGGGCCCTTCCCGATACCTTGTCCGGGGCGTCAAGCCGCGGCGCCCGCCGATTGATCACATCATATTCCGGCATTACCGGGGTCCTCCTCTTCATCGGTTCTTTAAAAGCCCTCTCTTAATCCCCTTCCTTCCGGAGAGGTCGAGACTCGCTTGCCGCCTGAACGGCTTCTACGATCTTCTGGTAGCCCGTGCATCGGCAAAGGTTACCGGATAGGGCCATGCGGATCTCATTTTCTTCGGGATGGGGGTTGCGCTCCAAAAGGCTCCTGGCCGAAAGGATCATCCCGGGGGTACAGAAACCGCACTGAACGGCCCCGTGCTCCACAAAGGCCTTTTGAAGGGGGTCCAGCCCCTCCTCCGTCTCCATGCCTTCTATGGTCACAACATGGCGGCCCCGGGCCTGAACCGCCAGGACCAGGCAGGCATTGACGGGATTGCCGTCCAGTAAAACGGTACAGGACCCGCACTCACCCATATCACAACACTTCTTGGTGCCTGTGAGACCCAAGTCATTTCTCAACAGGTCCAATAGGGTTTGACGGGGTTCCACCGCCACTTCACACGGCCTGTTGTTGATGGTGAGGCTGATGAGTTTCTTCATGGTCTCTCCTTTTTCACCCTAAGGCCTTGCCCCTTCCAGGGCCTCCCTGAGGGCCCTCCTGGTCAGCACCGCCACCATGGCCCGCTTGTAGTCGGCCGAGGCCCTGAAATCATCGATGGGGGCGATGTCCTTTAGGGCAGCCTCTCCGGCACGGCTGAAAAGGGCCTCCGTAGGCCGTTCGCCCATGAGGACCTCTTCGGCCGAGTAAGCCCGCACAGGAGTCGGGGCCACCGAACCCAGCACAATTCTGGCCTTTTTCACGGCCCCATCCCGCCCGTCCATGGCAAGGAAGGCGGCCACATTGACCAGGGAGATCTCCAGGGCCTGCCTGACCCCCAGTTTCATATACCCGGCCCCGGAACCCGGAGCCGGCTCATCAAGGACAAGGGCGGTAAGGATCTCATCCGCCCTCAGGACCGTCTGCCCGGGTCCCTGGAAGAAATCTCTTAAGGGAAGACGTCTTTCCCCATAGGCCCCTTTCAGGATGACCCTCCCCCCATAGGCCATCAGGGCCGGAGGCAGGTCCGCGGCAGGCCGGGCCGAGATCACATTGCCCCCCAGGGTGGCCAGGTTTCGGATCAAGGGGGAGCCCAGACTTTGCCCCGCCTTGGCCAGGGCAGGGAAAGATTCGGTAACGGTCTTAGATTCGGCCAGCCGGGCAGCGGTGACACAGGACCCCATCATGAGTTTCCCCCCTGAAGGCTCCAGGGTCTTAAGCGTCTCAACCCGCGCCAAAGAGACCAGGGCCTTTGGCGAGATGAGCTTTTTCTTCATGTTCACCAGAAGATCCGTGCCCCCTGCCAGGGGCTTTGCCTCAGGCCCTATTTCCGCCAGGATCTGGCAGGCGTCCTCTACACTCCTGGGCTCGTGAAATTCGAATTTGGGCAACAGCATATGTGCTCTCCCCTTCAGGCCTATTCTGGCCCCCCCAGGAAAAATCCACCCTTCCCTGATAAAAAAGAAATCTGGAACCACCGTGAATTAGGTGTACTATAGGGCAAAAAACCCAAAGGGGTCAAAAGAAAACCCGGGAGCCCAAGCAGCCCCTTTGAGCCGGCCCGCGGGTTCTTTAAAGTGACTGGAATTTGTGAATTATTTCTTTTGACAGCCTACCCCAGGTATGATACATCCTTGCCGGTGTTTTTGACTCTACATTGCGGAGGTGTATGATGTTTGAGATCTTGAAACGTCAGGAGATGGCCGATGGCACAGTCGTCCTGAATGAAATCAGCGCGCCCCAAATTGCAAAAAAGGCAAAACCCGGGCAGTTTGTCATCCTGAAGGCCAATGAAACCGGGGAACGCATCCCCCTGACCATGGCTGATACAGACCCCAAGAAAGGCACCATCACTATCATATACCAGGTTGTGGGCAAGTCTACGGCCCTTTTCAAGTCTCTGCAGGTGGGAGAAAAATTTCAGGACGTGATAGGACCCCTTGGAAAAGCGACCCACCTTGAAAAACTGGGGACCGTGGTCTGTGTGGGAGGAGGCACAGGCGTGGCGGTGATGCACCCCATCACCCGGGGTCTCAAAGAAATCGGCAACCGGGTGATCGCCATTATCGGGGCCAGGACAAAGGACCTCCTTATCCTTGAAGACAAAATGGAGGCCGCTTCTCACGAACTGCATGTCTGCACCGATGACGGTTCATACGGCCATCACGGCTTTGTCACGGACGTGCTCAAGGAAGTGTTGGAAAAGGAAGACGTCAAACTCGTGGTGGGCATCGGCCCTGTACCCATGATGAAGTTCGTGTGCAAGATGACTGAGCAATATCAGGTCAAGACCATCGTCAGCCTCAACGCCATCATGGTGGACGGGACCGGGATGTGCGGGTGCTGCCGTGTGTCTATTGGTGGACAAACCAAGTTCGCCTGTGTGGACGGCCCTGAGTTTGACGGACACCAGGTCGATTTCGATGAACTGATGAAACGCCTTCAGGCCTACCTGGAAGAAGAGGCCGCGGCCTACGAAAAATATAAGGGCGAATGCCAGGCCGTGTAAGGACGGCGATCAGGACCTTCTAGAGATGCGGGCCAGCAACATATGTGAGGGAGGATAGAATGGCAGAAAAAGGAGCTAAAAAGGAAAAGATACCCCGGCAGCCCATGCCCGAGCAGGAACCGGATGTAAGGAAGAGAAATTTCGATGAGGTCCCCCATGGATTCACCAAAGAACTTGCCATGAAAGAGGCGGCAAGGTGCCTTCAATGCAAGAAGCCCAGTTGCATGGACGGATGTCCTGTGTCTGTGGATATCCCCGCCTTTATCAAGCTGATCAAAGAGGGGGAGCTTACAAAGGCGGTCCGCAAGATCTGGGAGAGGAACGCCCTCCCGGCCGTATGCGGCAGGGTGTGCCCCCAGGAGATTCAGTGCGAAGGGGTATGCCTCTTGGGCAAGAAGGATGATCCCGTGGCCATTGGTAGCTTGGAACGCTTTGTGGCTGATCTGGAGCGGGAGCACGGAAAAGGCGATCTGCCTCCGAAGGCCCCACCCACGGGAAAGAAAGTGGCCGTTGTGGGTTCCGGGCCCTCCGGATTGACCGTGGCGGGCGACCTTATCCTTAAGGGCCATGATGTGACCATATTCGAGGCCTTTCACAAGCCAGGAGGGGTCCTGGTTTATGGTATTCCGGAATTCCGGCTCCCCAAGGAGATCGTCTATTCGGAAGTCAATTTCCTGGAAAGGCTCGGGGCGAAACTGGTCTGTAACACGGTGGTTGGAAGGACCGTTTCAGTGGATGAGCTCTTTGAACAGGGCTTTGACGCCGTTTACATCGGTGTGGGAGCCGGCCTGCCCCGCTTCCTCAACATCCCTGGCGAAAACCTCATCGGCATTTACTCGGCCAATGAGTATCTCACCCGGGCCAACCTCATGAAGGCCTATCTCTTTCCGGAATACGACACGCCCATTGCCAGAGGAAAGGATGTGGCCGTCTTCGGAGCAGGAAATGTGGCCATGGATTCGGCCAGGACCGCCATGCGCCTGGGCGCCGACAGGGTCAGGATCATCTACCGTCGCTCACGGGAGGAAATGCCGGCCCGGGCCGCGGAGATTCACCATGCCGAAGAAGAGGGCATTGAATTCTACTTGCTCACGGCACCCATCCGCTTTCTGGGGGATGAAAAGGGCCGGGTCAACGGAATGGAATGTATCCAAATGGAGCTGGGTGAACCTGACGAATCCGGAAGACGCCGGCCGGTGCCCATTGAGGGGTCCAAATTTCACCTGGAATGCAATCTGGCGGTCATTGCGGTAGGGGCCGGGGCCAACCCCCTCCTCACCCAGTCCACCGAAGACATCCAGCTCAACAAATGGGGTTACATTATCGCTGATCCGGAGACGGGCAAGACCACCAAGAAAGGGGTCTGGGCCGGAGGAGATATTGTCACAGGCCAGGCCACTGTTATTCTTGCCATGGGCGCGGGCCGCAAGGCCTCGGATTCCATTCACGATTACCTGACCTGGGGATGGTAATCCTTTTTCGCACCCCCATGGCCTCTGCAGCTACCCGCGCAGTCTCAATAAGAGCAAGGATATCTTCGAAAAGGTATCCTTGCCCCATTTGCAGAGCCCCTTTTCTCAACCATCTAAACTGAATACACAGTTCGCAGAAAAGACTTTCCCACCTTCCTATATGACTTCAATCTATTCATCGCTATCCCAGATCAAATTAGGAGGGCAGTGATCGAAATTCACGCTTATGGTGAAGATAGGTGTCGGTCTCTCTAATTCCCGGCCAGAAGCGTCTTGACCTCCTCCTGAACATATTTTAGCCGGTCCACATCTTCGTCCGCGATTTTCCCCACCATCTCTTCCGACTCGGCCCGTTTCCTTAACCGCTTGATTTCCCTTTCCAGGTCAATGATCCCGTTTAGCATGGTCTCCTTGAGGGCCGTGGCCATATCCGGGACCTCCGCCTCCTCAATGGACACCTCCCTCGGCTTGAGCACCAGGCGCTCTTTCCACCGGGGGATATGAACAGAGAAACCGAAGCGCTCCTCGATCTTCCCGGCCAAGGCCTCACTGGCCGTGGCCTCACCGTGAATCACAAAGACCCTGGGCCGGCTTTCGAAGTGGCCGATCCATTCCAGGAGTTCCCTCTGATCGGCGTGGGCGGAAAACCCGCCGATGGTAAAGACCCTGGCCTTGACCGCCACCTTCTCCCTGAAGATCCTGACTTCCTTGGCACCGTCTACAATCTTTCGCCCCGTGGTTCCCTCGGCCTGAAACCCCACGATAACCAGGCTGGCCCCCTCCCGCCAGAGGTTGTGTTTCAGGTGATGTTTTATTCGGCCGGCGGTGCACATTCCACTTCCCGCAATAACAATCGCGGGGCCCGGCCTTTCGTTTATGGCCATGGAATCCCTGGTGGTTTCCGTGAAATGAAGGTTGGGCATATGAAAGGGGTCATAGCCTTCATCCACAATGGCCCGGGCTTCTTCATCATAATACCGTTTGTTCTTCCTGAAGATCTCCGTGGCCTTAATGGCCAGGGGACTGTCTAGATAGATGGGGATCTCCGGCAGGACACCGGCCCGGTGATACTCGCCCAAAATGTAAAGGATTTCCTGGGTCCGCTCTACGGCAAAGGCCGGGATGATCACCTTTTCCCCCCGGGCGACGCTGTACTCGACGGCCTCCAGCAATTCTTTTTCACTCTCTTCAAAGGAGCGGTGCAGACGGTTGCCATAAGTGGATTCGACGAAAAGGTAGTCTGCATCAAAGATTTCATGGGGCTCTTTGACAATCAATTGGTCTTTCTTTCCCAGGTCTCCGGAAAAAACGACCTTCAGGACGTCTCCATTCTCCTCAACCCACAACTCCAGAATAGAGGAGCCCAATATGTGCCCTGCATTTCTGAGGCGCGCCCTGATTCCCGGCTGGATCTGGAGGACCCTGTCCCGTTCCACAGGGCTGAAAAGGCTCAGGCTCGCCTGGGCATCCTCTTGGGTATAAAGGGGAAGGACCCCTCCCCGGGCTTCCCGTTTGTTTTTCCGTGTCTGCCATTCCGCATCCATCTCCTGGACATGGGCCGAGTCAAGAAGCATGATCTCACAGAGTTCGGCCGTTGGGGGAGACGTGATGATTCTGCCCCGGAACCCGTCCTTAGAAAGTTTGGGGATCCTGCCGCTGTGATCAATATGTGCGTGGGTGAGGAAGAGGGTGTCTATCTGGCCAGGATCAAAGCCCCATGGCTCCCAATTGCGGCTCTCCGTCTGTCTTCCTCCCTGAAAAAGACCGCAATCCACAAGGGCCCTTTTCCCCGCCGGGCTCTCAATGAGGTAGCAGGAGCCGGTCACTGATCCGGCTCCCCCCAGACAGGTAATTCTAACCATGACTCAAGTCCTTTCTCCGGTATTTCGGCGCTCATGCTCTCCGGGGCTGAAATCAATCCCTGGGTCATCTCGGCTATCCCCTATGGGATAACGGTATTCCTTTCCCTGGTAATTTTTGATCAACAAAATATCCCCTTCCCTTCTCGTCACATAATTGGGAAGGACGGGCACCTTTCCCCCTCCTCCGGGAAGATCAATGGCAAAATGGGGCATGCACAGGCCGGAGGTGTGGCCTTGTAAACGGGCCATAATCTCCAGCCCCCTGCTCAGAGGGGTCCAAAAATGAGAGGTCCCTTTTGCCAGATCTGCCTGAAAAAGGTAATAGGGCCGGACCCTGACGGTCAGGAGCCGGCGCATCAGGGTGCTTATAGTGCGGGGATCATCATTTATCCCCTTGAGAAGCACGGTCTGACAGCCCAGAACAAGGCCTGCATCGGCCAGCCTCCCGCAGGCCAGGGAGGCCTCCGGGGTGAGCTCGGAGGGGTGGTTAAAATGGGTGTGAATGTAAAGAGGGTGAAATGCCTTTAACATACCCGCCAATTGAGGGGTAATCCGTTGGGGCAGGGTGCAAGGGACTCGGCTTCCGATCCGGATGATTTCCACATGCCTCATGGCGCGCAAGGCACTCAAGATAGCGTATAGGCTCCGGTCTCCCAGGAGAAGGGGATCCCCCCCGGAGAGGAGGACATCTCTCACCTCTTTGTGGCGTCGGATGTAGGCGAGGCCCTCCTTGACGGATTCCTGGGTCACCATGGCGGAGCGGCCTACCTTTCGCTTGCGGTTGCAGAATCTGCAGTACACCGCGCAATGGGCGGATACAAGAAACAGGACCCGGTCCGGGTAACGGTGGGTCAACCCGGGCACCGGGGAATGGCCTTCCTCGTCCAAGGGGTCCTCAAGGCCTTCCCTGTCATTGATCTCGTGCCCGTCGGGAATACACTGCCGGTATATGGGATCGCCCCTCATACGGATCAGCCCCAAGTAGTAAGGGTTGATCCGCATGGGATATCGATCCGAAACCCGGTTAAGGGTCTCCACATCCACATCGAAGTGGTTTGAAAGGGCTTTTGCTGTGGTGACACTCCTGCAGAGCAGATCCCTCCACAGAGGCCGGTTAGAGACGGCCCTCGCCTTGGTGAGCAAAATCGCCTCCTTGCCCTGTTGAAACTGCGCCCCCTTTTAAAGGTCCCGGCGCGAACTTTAACATAGATGAGGGTCCCGGGTTTTTCAAGCATTCCCTTTTCCCTTGAACAAAAAGCCAAAGCTTCCTAAAGTTGCCTATGAGGCCGATATTCCGGGTCACGGATTTCTGCAACCCGAAAGGGAAAGGAAGGCATGGATGGAAAAACACCACAAATTCTCCATATGGTATGTCCTGCTGGGCATATGGATCGTCTTGATCATCCAGCATTATCTGGTCTCCGCCTTTTCTGTTCGCACCATCCCCTACAGCGAGTTCCTGAGCCTGCTGAAGGATAACAAGATCAAGGAGGTTGCCATTTCCTCGGACAGGATCCAGGGCAAGATGCAAACGGACGGCGCCGGCCAAAATCACGAGCAAATGTTCAAAACGGTGAGGGTGGATCCTGAAATTTCCCGACTTCTGGATGAGTATAATGTCACCTTCAAGGGCGAAATAGAATCCACCTTTCTCCGCGACATCTTATCGTGGGTCTTCCCCATACTGCTCTTTATCGGAGTGTGGTATTTCTTTATGAAACGCATGATGGGGCAGCAGCAAGGCTTTATGACCCTGGGCAAGAATAAGGCCCGCATCTACATGCAAGAGGAACTGGATGTGACTTTTGATGATGCGGCGGGCGTTGACGAAGCCAAACAGGAACTGGTGGAGGTTATTGATTTCTTAAAAGAACCTGAAAGATTCTCTGAGTTGGGCGGCAAGATCCCCAAGGGGGTTTTGCTTGTGGGGCCGCCGGGCACGGGCAAGACCTTGCTGGCCAAAGCCGTGGCCGGGGAAAGCCATGTGCCCTTTTTCAACCTGAGCGGGTCCGAATTCGTGGAGATGTTTGTAGGCCTCGGGGCCGCCCGGGTCCGGGACCTTTTTGTACAGGCCAAGCAGAAGGCGCCGTGCATTATATTTATCGATGAACTGGATGCCTTGGGAAAGGCCCGGGGGGTTGGCAGCATGGGGGGGCACGACGAGCGGGAGCAGACCCTGAACCAGCTCCTGGTTGAAATGGATGGATTTGATCCGCAGGTGGGGGTAATCCTTATGGCGGCCACCAATCGACCCGAGATTCTGGATCCCGCCCTCCTCAGGCCGGGTCGATTTGACCGCCATATCTTGGTAGACCGGCCGGACAAAAAAGGCCGGGAAGAAATCCTGAAGGTCCATCTGAAAGACGTCAAGACCGTCAAGAACCTGGATGTGGAAAAGCTGGCGGCCATGACCCCCGGCATGGTAGGGGCCGATCTGGCCAACCTGGTCAATGAAGCGGCCCTTCTCGCGGTCCGAAGGAAGAAGAAAAAGGTGGGCATGCCCGAATTCGAAGAGGCTGTGGAACGGGTTGTGGCCGGACTGGAAAAAAAGAACCGTCTTATCAATCCCAAGGAACGGGAGATCGTGGCCCACCACGAGCTGGGGCACGCCATCGTGGCCCTGTCCCTGCCCGGAACCGATCCCGTTCAAAAGATCACCATTATTCCTCGAGGGATCGCCGCCCTGGGCTATACCATGCAGGTGCCCACGGAAGATCGATTCCTCATGAAGAAATCCGAACTCCTCAATAAAATCGCCAGTCTCCTGGGGGGTCGTGCCTCGGAAGAACTCATATTCGGAGATATCTCCACAGGGGCCCATAACGACCTTTCCAGGGCAACCGACATCGCCCGAAGCATGGTCAAGGAGTACGGCATGAGCAGCAAGGTGGGGCAGGTCTATTTTGCCAGGGAAAAAAAGGCCGCCTTTCTTGACAACCCGTTCCAGGCGTCCGAAGAGTACAGCCAGGCCACCGCGGAGATGATTGACAATGAGGTCAGAGCAATTCTCAGCGAACAATACGCCAAGGCCCTGGATATCCTTCAGGCCAAGAAGGAGGTCCTCATCAAGGCGGCCAAGCTCCTCCTTGAAAAAGAGAGCATTAACGGAAAGCGATTAAAAGACCTTATGGAGGAGACTCAAGAAGATCCAAGTCTTGATCAGGGATAGCCGGTGCAGGGTTCTTGAAAAAACAGGACCCGGATTTCTTGGGCCCTGCAATAAGCGTATGGTGGTCTCCCTATCATCCGTCCCCCTTGTTTTTCTCAAAAAAACCTGTTCCCTCACCTCAGCTCAGGGCCGAACTTTTGGGTAAAGGCATGCCTTACAATCTCCGCCGCCACCTCCGGATCCTTTATGAAATCGCAATTGATGACCAGATCAAACTCATAAGGCGACGCATCCTTTTTGCCGTACACCCGTTTAAAAAAATCGCGCTGCTCTTTGTCTATCTCATCCAGTTTTTCCCTGGCCTCTTTTTCCTCCACCTTAAGCACAGCGGCCAGCCTTTTGGCCCGATGATCACTTGAACTGATGAATCGCACCGCCATAACCCGGTCTCTGGGCAGGATCAGATGGGTTCCTCTTCCCACGAAGACGGTAGGCTCCAGTCCTGCTATGGACAGAACGACACTGAACAGATGTCTCGTATAGTCGCTTTTGATAAAGGACTTTTCACCAAAGAGCAAGGCCAGGAATTCATTCAGCACCCCCGGGTAACGCTCATCAAAGAAGGAGACCGTGTTCTCACTCAGCTTGGCTTCAGCCGCGATGTGTTCCAGGATTTCCCGGTCAATCACGCGATAATGAATCTTTTCCGCCAGGATATCCGCCACCTCCAGAGCCCCCACCCCTATCTTCCGGGAAAAACAAATGGTGGGAGGTATGCCCCTTTGGGGTTGTTCCTGTTTTGCTTGGAGCCGTCTCTTGTCCCATTCACTGATATACTGGTTGGCCATTTCAGCCGCGCTGGGCCTCCTTTTTGCGTACATCCCGGGTATGTAGGGAACCCCTCCGATGTTGACCGCCATAGCTGACCTCCTTATCATTTGCTTAATCGCTTGTTCTTATCCAAGAAATTTCACGGGGCACTCCTTAAACAGCGCCCTCGTCCTGATAGAACGAGCAAAACCTGTGCCAAGGAAAATCGGCCGGGACGGAAGGATTAACCCTTTGATTAAACGAGTTTTTTAAGTTTGGAGAAAGATCTCGGATGGAAAGGTCGAAAGGGGGCTGTCGATATTCTTAACAGATTGTAAACGGGACCGGAGCCTTTTCCCTGCCTCTCCCCCCTTGCCGTGGAAAGGTACCCTTTAAGAATCTGATAGTCCCGCTTTGAAATCTCACGAAACCTGACTCCCATACCTGAGGGCCGACCGGATTTCTCTTGTTCCGGCGGCCGGGACCATATCACTTCACAAGAAGTCTGCAAGGGGGCTGAAAGTCCCGGCAGTTGAAGTTTGAGCACGAACTGGTCTCCGGGATTCAAAGGCGTCTTTGTCTTGATGAAAAGACCGCCGGAGCTCACGTTGGCCGTGTAAGCCTTAATAAAGGCCTGCTGATCCTTAAACACGAGGGATAGGATTTTGGGAACCCTGGGTTCCGCCCGCCTGGTGAAGTCACAGGTCCTGTTGAGCATCTTTCTGAACCTGAGGATGATGATCTCCAGAATGCTCCGGAACTGGCCTGAAAGCTGGTTGAACTCCTTTTCCAGGAACTCCCGATCAATCACACCGAGGGTCGTCTCCCCGGAGGCTGTAGCCGTGGCTGTGCGTTTGATCCCCCCTATAAAGCCCAACTCCCCGAACACCTCTCCAGGTCCAAGCATTTCGATGATATATTTGCGGCCTCCCGGGTTCCTCGATATTTCCACGGCACCGGATAAAATCACGTAGACCCAGTTTCCTGAACTCCCCTCGCTGAAAATGATTTCACCATCCTGGTATGTCTCTTCGTTGGCTATTTGGTAGATACGCTGGTCTCTCATGTCTGGGAACCGCCCTTTTTAACACCTCAAATAAATATAAAAGTATAATCCCATCTCCGTTACAAGGCAATTCAAGAATTTATAAGGCCAGGATCTCCCGGGCCTTGGGTCCACAGTTGAAGAGCAAGTCAAAGGTGGAGAGATTTGAGATGAATTCTCCCCACAATTGGGGATAAACCGGGGGCCGGCGGGTAAAGAAATCGACCTCAATACCTGCTTCCTGGAATGCCCGGTCATGGATGAACTTCTTGGCGCTGCTCTGCACCAGGAAATGGGTGGCCTCCAACCTCTTGCATATCTCTAAAGAAAGCGCCGGTTCCTTGGCCTCAATGGCAAGGTCTGAGAGAAAAACCAAGGGGGTGGGGATATTCAGACACGTAAGGAGGTAGTCAATAATACACCTGTTGAAGGGCACCAGTTTGTCAAATTCACGGCCGAAAAGGTCTTCCAGGAAGGGCAGGTGATCTTCAAAAAAGGGCGCCTTCCCATAGGCTGTCTTCAGGCTCTTTAGGTGCTTTTGGGCCCAAGGCCTTTCATGGCAGATCCTGACCTCATGGATCCTCTGTAGTCCCAGCCCCTTCTTCCATACCGGAACAGTGAGCCACAGTGTGCCCTGTTCGTTTTTGAAGCGATTTCTCGTGATCCATGTGGTTCCCCGGGGAAACTGGACCGTGTCCAGGATGACCATCACGTCGGAGCGGAGGGCCTTGGCAAAAAACCCGGTATAGGGGGCAAAATAGGGTCGGTTCGCGGAAACCATCATAGACAGAAAGACCTCTTTTCTTCACCTCTTCATATCCGACCCTTAACTTCCCGGGACCCCTAACCGGCCCTAATGAGCCCTAAAACGGCCCGGGAGGTATATTCGGCCACATCCGCCAACCCGTCAAGGGGCATAAAAGACAAGGCATTGGCCGAGAAAAGACAGGTGACCGATGCAGGAAATTCCTCATCCGGGAAATAGAGGATGTATTTCAGGGCGATCTTGGGCAGAGGGTATAGTATGAAGGAAAGGTCTCCCCCGGAGGTCCCCTGCATTTCCTTTTCGCCGCTAAAGGCCTCGGTGATTTCCTTTTCCTTTTTCTCTATGTCTGGGACGTGGGGCACGAGGATCTGTTCTGTATTGGCCCTAAAAGCCCCTTGATAAGGCATGCTCCCCGGCAGATCCCTGAAGGCCTTGAAGGGCTCTAACAGAACGGCTTCAGGCCTGCTGTTGAGGGCGTAAAGAGAGATAAGGAGGGCCTTGGGGTCCCGGGCACGCTCGCCCGAAAGGGTAACGCCGCCAGGTTCCAGGACACAGTCCTCACCAAAGGCCCTAAGGTGAAATCCATCGCTCTCGCTTCGGGCCCCCAAGGACTGTTCTGCATCGTCCGGGCCTCTTGAGCGAAAGGCGGTCAGGTTTTCCTGAATAAGCCTTTCATACTGGGTTTCCATGGGAGAGAAGCGCCTCTTGAGTTACGGGGGTTTTTTTATGTGATACCACAGGCGCGAATGACTCGTAAAGCCCTTATGGCGGTTGCCGCCGCATCCATTCAAAGGAGGGTCCCATTTCTCTGTTGCGAAAAGACCCCAGGCATATTATTGGTATCCTTGAAAAGGGTCCCTGAGACCCCATAGCAGAGCCCCTGATTTTTGGAGAGATGGAGAACCTATGGGAGAAAAATACCTTTGCATTCATGGTCACTTTTATCAACCCCCCCGGGAAAACCCCTGGCTGGATGCCATAGAATACCAGTCCTCCGCCCATCCCTTCCACGACTGGAATGAACGCATTACCCGTGAATGTTACGGCCCCAATACCCGGGCGCGGTTGCACACCCCCGGCGGCGGTATCATCACCCTCATCAACAACTATGAATATATGAGCTTCAATTTTGGGCCCACCCTTCTCTCATGGCTTGAAAAGGCCCATCCCTGGATCTACTCTCAGATCCTGGCAGCGGACCGGGCAAGCATGAAGCGTTACCAAGGCCATGGCAACGCCCTGGCTCAAGTTTACAACCACCTCATCATGCCCCTGGCCGGCCCCCGGGACAAGGTGACCCAAATTCGCTGGGGTCTGGCCGATTTCAAACACCGCTTCGGGCGCCGTCCCGAAGGAATGTGGCTCGCCGAAACCGCAGTGGACTCGACCACCCTGGATCTTATGGCCCGGGAAGGGATCAAGTTCACCATTCTCTCCCCGGATCAAGCCCATCGGGTCCGCCCCTTAAGAGGCAAAGGCGACTCATGGCAGGATGTCTCGGGGGGTCGCATTGATCCGACCAGGCCTTACCGGGTGCACCTGGACCCCGCAGGCGGCCGTTTCATGGACATTTTCTTTTACCACGGACCGGTGTCCCGGGCCGTGGCCTATGAAAAAATACTGGCCTCCGGAGAAGATTTCCTTTCCACAATCCAGGAAGCCTTTGGTGCAGCCCATTCCGGGAGAGCCCGGCTTATCAGCATCGCCACGGACGGGGAATCCTACGGGCACCATTTCAAGTTCGGCGACCTGACCCTGGCATGGCTTTTTCATCATCTGGAGGAGACAGGACAGGTCGGATTGACCAACTACGGACTTTTTCTTGAGCGCTTTCCTCCCGAGTATGAGGTAAAGATCTTTGAAAACAGCTCCTGGAGCTGTGCCCACGGTGTGGAGCGGTGGCGAGGGGACTGCGGATGCTGTGTCGCACCCAGAAAGGGATGGAACCAATCCTGGCGCGCCCCCCTTCGTCAGGGTCTGGACTGGCTTGCCCAGGAACTCGCCATCACCTTCGAGCAAAGGGGGGCAAGGCTCTTAAAGGATATATGGCAGGCCCGCGATGATTACGTCAGGGTCCTCCTGAACCCCTCAGACAAGGAACGGGACCGCTTCCTGAGGCGTCATGCCTCGGCTTCCCTCACTGAGGAAGAAAATACCGAGATCTTTTCCCTCATGGAATCCCAGCGCATGGCCCTTTACATGTTTACGAGTTGCGGCTGGTTTTTCGACGACATCTCCGGCCTGGAGGCCACCCAGGTCCTCAAATATGCCGCACGGGCCATCGACCTGGTCCGGGCCTGGAGCCAAGCGGACCTGGAGGGTAAGCTTCTGGGCCTTCTCTCCAAGGCCAGGTGCAATGAAAGGGTCTATCAGAACGGACGCCGGGTCTATGAAGCCCTGGTAAAACCCGCCAGGGTGGATCCCTCCAAAGCCGCGGCCCATTACGCCTTTGGCGCCCTGTGTGGGGGTTCTCCAGACCCGCTTTATCCTTTTTTAAACATGGTGCATCCCCTCACCCGGCACACGATGGAGGCGAACGGGCTCCGCGCCCTGGTGGGCCAGGTTCAAACCAGGGAAGTATGGACAGGCAAAGGGTCGAATCGGACCTACCTGGCCCTGAGTCGCCATGATAAAGACCTCCTCTGCATGGTGGGGAAGGAACTCCGGTATGGCTGGGAGGACATGGTGGCGGCCTTGTCCGCCTCACTGAAAAAGGGCGGTGAAGGTGAGATGGAGGACGTTTTTCACAGCAAGGTCTCGGAAATGGAGAAATATTTTTTCACGGATCTCCTCTCAGACACACGCGAGCACCTCCTCCAGTGCTGGGCCCGGAATATCGCCCGGCCCGTGAGGGCGGCCGCGCTGGACCAGGCGGAATCTCTCGAAAACCTTTTGTCTTTAATTCAATCCACGGGCCATTCGGCCCCCCCGGTCTTGCAGGATATCCTGCGACTCGCGGTCACTGAAAAGCTGAAATCCATCCTGGAAGAAGGCCAGAGCAGGGATCTCATAGACTGGCCCGAATTGTTTCACCTTGTGGCCCAGGGCAAGATCGTGCTGGGGCTCGGGGGCCCTTCCAAGGAAACTCCTGCCCCGGGCTTGACGCCCAACGATCCCCGGCTTAGACCGAGGGTTCAGGCCTTTTTACGCCGTCACATGGAACGATTGGCCTCTCAGCCCGAGGCGGACCTTATACACACGGTGATTCAGCTCCTTGATCTGGCCCGGGAGCTGGACCTTCCCCTGGACCTGTGGGAGTGCCAGAACAGGTTTTTTGAACTGGACCGGAATCCCCAGTATATGCGGGGCCTGAAACCGGAGGTCTCCGGGCCCTTAAAAAACCTGGGACATCGCCTGGGATTCCGAAAGGAAGATGAGTTAGATTGAAGAAAGGAAAATCCAAATCCATGAATCTCATCCTGGTTATCCATTGCCACCAGCCGGTGGGCAACTTCGACGTTGTCTTTGAACAGGCCCATGAAAAGTGCTACCGGCCCTTCCTGGACCTCCTCCAGGAGCATGCCGCCATTAAGTTGGGGCTTCACCTGTCAGGACCCTTGCTGGAGTGGCTGGAAGGGCACCAGCCTAAGACCTTGGAACTCCTTAGGGATCTCATTGAACGGGACCAGGTAGAACCTTTTTCCGGGGGATTTTTCGAGCCCCTTCTCGCCAGCATCCCTGCCAAGGATGCCCGGGGGCAGGTCCAAATGATGAACGACTATATTGAAAGGCGTTTCGGCCGAAAGCCTTCCGGGTTTTGGCTCACCGAGCGCATTTGGGATCCCGCCCTCCCTTTGACCCTCTCAGGGACCGGCATGCGCTATACCGTGGTGGATGACACCCATTTCTATTATGCAGGCCTCAGAGCCGAGGACATCCACGGGGCCTATGTCACTGAACGGGAAGGACATCCCATGCATCTCCTGGCCACGCCTATGGTCATGCGTTATCTCATCCCTTTCAAGCCAGTGGAAGAGGTGATCGGCCATCTCAGGGCCTGGCATGATCAGGACAAGACAGTTGCCGTTTACGGGGATGATGGAGAAAAATTCGGCGTCTGGCCAGGGACCCACGAATGGGTTATCCAAAAAGGTTGGTTGGACCGCTTTTTTGCGGCCATAGAAGAAAACGGGGACTGGCTCAACACCACCCTGCCGCGCGACTTTGTGGAGGCTCACAGGCCCCTGGGGCGGCTTTACCTACCCCAGGCCTCCTATGAGGAGATGACCCAATGGGCCCTGCCTCCGGAACAGACCCAGGCCCTGGAAGACATGATCGCCAACCTCAAAGACCAGGGAAGGTGGGATGCCTGGAGGGCCTTTGTTCGAGGCGGCGTTTGGGATAATTTCCTGGTCAAGTATGATGAAGCCAACCGCATGCATAAAAAAATGATCTTTCTCAGCCGCCACCTCGACCATGACCCGGACGCCCTCCAATCTCTCTGGCGTGGTCAGTGTAATTGTGCTTACTGGCACGGCGTCTTTGGAGGGCTATATCTGGGACATTTGAGACGGGCCGTATATGAGAATCTCCTCCATGCCCAGGCTGGATTGGCCAAAGGTCCTAAAGACCAGCCCCACCTGGAGCGCCTCGATTTTGACAAGGATGGAACCGAGGAAATCCTTATATGGGATGAGACCCTAAGCCTGGGTCTCAGCCCCGGCCGGGGAGGGGCCCTATTTGAGATAGCCCATATTTCGAAGGCACTCAACCTCACTGACATTCTCACGCGCAGGCCTGAGGCCTATCATCGGCGTCTCCGGGAAAAACACATAGGAAAAGAAACACATGGAGAAGGAGCGGTATCCATTCACGATCTTGCCCAGACCAGAGATAAGGACCTTGAAGCTCTCCTGGTCTATGATCCCTATACACGGCTGTCTCTCTTGGACCACTTCCTCCCCCCCGAAATAAGCCCTGAGGTCTATGCCGGGAATGGTTACGAGGACACAGGGGATTTTATCCAGGGGGCCTTCCAGGTCCACAGGACGGAGATCAGCGCCGGTACCGGACTGGTGGAACTCCACCGTGCCGGCAGGATAGGTTCATCTGTCATGGACATCACCAAGGCCCTTCACTTTGAGAGGGGAGGCCGGTTGTGGGCGGACTACCATTTCCATTGGAAGGGCGAGGAAAGCCTTTCTATCCTTTACGGCTGCGAGTTCAACCTCAACCTTTATTCCGACCAGGATCATGCCAGGTACATGGTAATGCCGGATAAGGGAAGGAGACGTGAGATTTACGAGACGGGTCGAGAGGACCAGGTGACCCGCCTCAATCTTGTTAACGGCCCTGACGGCCTCACAGCCGCCTTTTCCTTTTCTAACCCTCTCTCGGTCTTCTTCTTCCCCCTTATAACGGTTTCCCAGTCCGAAACGGCCTTTGAACGCACCTACCAGGGGTCCAGCCTGCTCTTCCTTTACCCCCTGGGGTTGGATCCCCATGAAGAGGCCCGTCTTCAGATCCGGCTGGAACTCATACAAACTTAAAGCCCGGTCCTCCTTGCGGGGAGACAAGACATGTCCCGATTGCTTGACATCCTTGAATTTAGGGGGTTAAAATCATATTTATTTA